>SCVU01000149.1 GCA_004296785.1 Planctomycetota bacterium | reverse complement strand
CGACGCGAGCGCGGCGGTCGACGCCGCGCTCGAACTGCTCGCGACGCCGGGGGCGCGGACGCTCGGCGCGCGGCTCGCGGCGCTCGGCGCGGACGTCCTCGGCCGCGAGGTGCCGCTGCTCGCGCCGCCGCGCGCGGACGGGCCGACGCTCGCGCGCACCGGGCAGATCGACCTCCTGTACCGCGAGCCGAAGGACGGCGCGCTCGTCGTCGCCGACTACAAGACCGACCGCGACGTCGATGCGCGCCTGGCGCGCGAGCGGCATGCGGACCAGCTCGCCGAGTACGCGCGGGTGCTGGCCGACGCGCTCGGGGCGCCGGTGCGCGCCGAGCTGTGGCTCGTGCGCAGCGGCGAGATCGTCGCGCTCGAACTCACTGGAACGTGAGCACGAGCGTGTCGGACGTGCGGAACGGGAACGGGAACTCGGGCGCCCCGCAGCTCGGGCCCGCGGTCAGCGGATTCAGTCGCACGCCCTGCAGCGCCGCGCGCTGACCGGCTAGCGCCGCGTCGTTCGGGATCGCGAACGTCTTCGAGTTCACCGGGAACGTCTGGATGAACGGGAAAGCGCCGAGCTGACAGCCGCCGCTCGACGGGCACAGCGGCAGCGGCACCGCGCTGACGTGGCCGAGCACGAGCAGCGGCGTGCCGCTGCCGGCGAAGAGCACCTGCACGTGCGCGCCGACGATCGGCGCGCCGAACAGCGTGATCGGCGGCTCGAAGAAGTTGCCGCAGCCGGTCTGCACGACCGCGACGCCGCCGGCGCCGGAATCCGCGTAGAGGAAGCCGTGCACGTTTGGATTGCCGGAGTTCGCGCGCGTCCACGCACCCGCGTACGCGCCGGGCGCTCCGCCTCCGTCGCGCTGCGCCGCGATCGCCGGCTGCCGGTCGTCGACCGGATCGACGGCCACGGGCACGTGGATCTCGGCGAAGACGGGCCCGCTCGCGTCGCTGAGCGACGTCGTGTACACGTCGAAGTTTGCGCCGCCCGCGCCGCGCTCGCGGTACGTGTACGCGACGCGCGTGCCGTCGCCGGCGACGGCGGGATCGATCTGGTCGACGCCGTTCGCGGTGCCCTCGAGCTTCGACAGGTTCACGAGCGTCCCGAGCTCGACGCCCGAGCCGGTGAACTCGACGCGCCGGCCGAGCACGTCGCTGTCGGAGCCGCCGACGTCGCGCTCCCACACCGCGAAGAACGCGTTGCCGTCGCCCGCCACGCTCGGGAACAGCGGCGGCGGGTTCACGAAGTCCTGCAGCGTGAACTCGCCCCCGACCTGGTCGCCCGAGACGTCGACCAGCGCGCCGAGCAGGCGCTGTTCGGAGGAGAACGTCTCCGACTCGGTGAACGCGAGCATCCAGCGGCCGCCGTGGTCCGAGGCCGGATTGATCTCGACGCTCTCGACGTCGCCGAACGACGGGTGGTAGACGAGCTCTTCGTGGCTCGCCGTGCCGATCAGGCTGATGACGGCCGTCCGCACGCCGCCCAGGCCCGGCAGCGAGCTCGACGACTTCCACGCGAGCAGGTAGCTGAAGTACGACGGACTGGTCGAGCCGCCGATGCACGGCGAGCTGCCCTGGATCGTCACGCCCGACAGGTCGTTCTCGGCGCCCTGCGCGGTGCTGCCGGCCTCGCGCGTGCGGCCCTGGATCCGCGTCACGCCGCCGTTCTTCGCCCACACGATCATGAAGCGCCCGCTGGCGACGTTGTTCGCGACGTCGGGCGTCACGGTGTCGTCGCTCGTGAGCTCGACACCGACCTCGTCGAGGAACGCGCCGTTGCCGCGGTAGCGGCGCGCGACGATGTCGCGGTCCGCGCCGGTGACGGTCTCCGTGTACACGACGAGCCAGACGTCGTGCTCCGCGTTGTACGCGAGCTCGGGGTCGTCGTCGCTGGCGGAGGTCGTGTCGACGCCGAACGCCGAGACGATCGGATCGACGACCAGCGGGTACTCGGCGACGGCGAGGAACGCCTGCGGCAGCTCGAGCACGATCGCATCGCCGTCGCAGCGACTGGGCGTCGCGAGCTCGCGGCCGCTCGCGTCGCGCAGCAGCACGTCGCCGTAGCGCAGTCCGCCGAGCTCGGGCGCGTCGAACACGAGCCCGCCGTCGCGACCGCGGTACGTGTACGGCCCCTGCAGCGGGATGCGGATCGAGACCGCTGTGCTCGCCAACGGGGCGGGCAGCACGAAGCTGTGCTCGAGCGTGCTCGCGCCGAGGTCCCAGCGCTCGACCAGCGCGCCGCGCTCGTAGCGGATCCGATCGGCGTCGCGCTGCGGCGCAGCATGCTCGTCGAGCGCGACCGCGACGCCGCCGGACACGAGCTGCGGCGCGCCGAAGTGCAGCCACGGGCTCGTGCTCGCACGCGACGCGAGACGCGGCAGCACGCCGACGCCGTCGACCGCGAACACGGCCTTGTACGTAGTCGCGAGCGCCCAGTGCGTTCCGTCGGGGGCCGCGTCATGAAGCACCGCGCGCGCCGCGGGTGCCGCGAACGCGGGCGGTGCGGGGTCGTTCGGGAGGCACGACAGCGAGAGCAGGATTTCGAGCATTGGGCGGGGTTCCTTCCGCGCACGAAACGCGAAACCGGCCCGCGACCCGCCACGAATTCTCCGGCCCACGGCAACCGCGTCCCGCTCGATGCGCGCGGCCGAAACGGCGCGCGCCGCGCCCGGATCCCTCGCGGATCCGGGCGCGGCGCGCCATGAGCGAGAAACTCGCTCGGTCAGCCGTCGACTAGAGCGGGCAGCC
>SCVU01000148.1 GCA_004296785.1 Planctomycetota bacterium | reverse complement strand
TCTCGAGCGCGACCTCGTCGACTTCCTGCGCAAGGGCTGAGGACGGCGGCGCGCGTCGATCCTGGTGCGCGCGATTCGGTTCCATTCCCCGGACGGCTCGACGCAGCTCTTCGAGTTCGGACGCCGTGGCGCTCGCTGGTGCGGCGCGCAAGCGCGTTCGCGGCGCGCGGTTCCCGCCGTGCCGCGGACGCGAGCGCGGCCCGGAACAGGCCTCGTCCTGGCGGATTTCCCGAGGGGAGCATAGATTGTTTCAAATCCCCGTCGCCTCGCCCGTGCGTTCCCGTCTCGGCCTCAAGATCGCCTCGTTGGCGGCGATCACGTGCTTGCTCGCCCCCGCGCTGAGCGCTCAGACCGTCGTCTCCGAGCTCCAGGCGCGCGTCCGCTCCGGCCAGGTGTTCCTGACCTGGAAGGAGGTCCCGGGCGCCGCGGTCACCTACCACGTGTACCGCTCGGCGAGCCCGATCGACGAGCCGTCGGACCTCGCGAGCGCCGCGCTGCTCGGCAGCGTCGGAGCCGAGTCGTCGAAGAACCGGCGCAACACGCTGCTCGACGGCGACGTGCCCGACTACTACGCGATCGAGGACCTCGGGCCGCGGCTGCTCGACGACGACGGACTGTTCGTGCACACGATCGGCGCGACCGAGCTCGCTTGGTACGCGGTGATCGCGAACATCGACGGCAACGAGGACACGACGATCGTCGGCGACGGCAACTCGACGATCGCGGGCACCGACGAAGTGCCGGAGCGCCCGCTGCCGGTCCTGCAGCGCGTCGACGGCGTGAAGCGCGACTACGTCCACTGGGTCTCCGACGTCGCGACGCCGTTCGCGCCCGCGATGTGGTTCAGCGCGAGCCAGGCGTTCAACCTGCGGATCAACTACGACCCGCTGATCGACCCGAACCCGCGACCGACGCTCGTGCGGCTGCACTTCCGCGACGGGAACTACCAGCACGAGCCCGAGCCTTCGCACCCCGAGGCGATCATGCTCTCGCCGGACGACTGGTTCGAGACGTGGCCGAACGTGACGTACTGGTACGGCGTCAACCCGCTGTTCCCGGACTACCTCGCGTACCCGACCTCGGTCACGCAGGACTACACGGTGCGGCGCGTCCTGTTCGAGCTCGACTACGCGCAGACCGCGTTCCCCGCTGACCTCGCGCGGACCTACCTGGTCGGCGTGTCGATGGGCGCGATGGGCTCGGCGTTCCTCGCCTATCGCCATCCGGAGCGCTTCGCGGCGGCGCAGCTCGTGCTGACGAAGTTCGACATGGAGTGCCAGTTCAACGGCTGCTGGTGGGAATTCCCCGCCGGCTGGAAGCTGTGGGGCACGCCCGAACAGAACGGCCTGTGCAACGACGGGATGCCGACGTACGACCGGCTCGATCTGTCGCACTTGGTCGCGCTCGCCGGCGACGAGGACCTGCCGCCGATCGTCACGCTCGACGGCCGACAGGACGAGTACTTCGGTTGGGCCGAGAAGCCGACCGTGATGAACACGCTCGCGGCCGCCGAACAGTCCGCGACGTTCTTCTGGGACAACGGCACGCACGTCGGGCCGAGCGCGACGGCCTCCGGCCTGTGGGCCCCGGTGTGGTGGCAGCGCTTCGAGGAGATGTGGCGGTATCGGCTCGATCAGGCCTTCCC
>SCVU01000147.1 GCA_004296785.1 Planctomycetota bacterium | reverse complement strand
CGCTTCTACGCGGTGACCGCCGAGCGCCGCATCCGCCACCCGGCCGTCGAGGTGATCCGCAGCGCCGCGCGCGCGCAGATCTTTGCGACTCCCTGAGCCCGGCGCGTGCTCGGGCGCGCGCCGTCGACTACCATCGTCGCCGCCCATGACCGAACTGCGGACCGAGCGACTGCGCCTGCGACCCGTCGCGACGAGCGACGTCGCCGCGCTCGTCGAGCACCAGACCAACCCGGAGGTGATGCGCTACGTGCCCGGCGGCGCGCGCGCGCGCGCGGCGGTCGAGGCGCTCGTCGCGGGCTCGGACGCACAGTGGAAGGCGAGCGGCCACGGCCTGTTCGCGCTGTCGCACCAGGAGACCGGCGAGCTCGTCGGCTACTGCGGGCTGATCGTCGTCGCCGAAGCCGTCGAGCTCGACATGATCCTCGCGGAGGAGCACTGGACGCAGGGCATCGGAACCGAAGCGGCCGCGGCGGTGATCGAGTTCGCGCGCGCGAAGGGGATCGCGAAGCTCGTCGCACTGCCGCACGACGCAAACGTCGCCGCGCACCGCGTGTGCGAGAAGAACGGGATGAGCCCGAACGGCAGCGCGAAGCTGCAGGGCGTCACCTGCGTGCGGTACGAGCTCGCGCTGAGCTGACGCGCGATCAGTGCACGACGAGCGTCAGCCGGTTGCTGAGGCTCGCGCCTGCGAAAGTCGCCGCTTTGCCGAAGCCCTGGAAATGGGCTTGGAGCCCGAGCAGCAGCGGGTCGTTCGGAACCGCCGCGACGAACGTCCAAGGTGCCGCTCCGGAACCCAGCACGAGCACCGACTCGGGATCGAACAACGCCGGGCCCAGCGCGCCGATCAACACCGAGCCCAGCGCGCCGAGTGAAACGTCCGCCGTGTGCAGCGACAGGAAGCCCACGGCCGCGGATCCCGCCGGCGCCGTCACGGTGAGAGCGACGGTGCCACCCAGGACCGCTGCGCCGCTGGCCGCGATCCTCACCCGATTGAATTCGTCGATGCCGATGTCCGCCCGCGCATCGGCGTTCCAGTCGCCGTCGGTGCGGCGCGGATCGCCGTCCGGATCGAGACCGCCGACCGTCGCGGGATCGCCCGCGTCGATCAGCGCGGAATCCGACCGCAGGTGGTAGTCCCCGGACGCCGGCGCCACGAAGCCCGGATCCACGCTGAGATTGCCGACGCCCGGCAGCGCTTGCGACAGATCCGAGTACCTGGCTTCGACGTCGGGAGGATCGAAGTCCTGGCCCGCGTTGTCCCACACGATCGAGTTGTGCAGCAAGACGGACGCGTCCTGTTGCGGGCCGAACGCGATGCCGGCTCCGTTGCGCGTGACGACGCACGAGGACAGGAGCACCCAGTTGTGGCCTTCGACGTCGAACGCCGAGCCGCAGTCGCTCACGCGCGTGAAGGATCCAAAAAAATCCGCCCCGACCTTGTG
>SCVU01000146.1 GCA_004296785.1 Planctomycetota bacterium | reverse complement strand
GTAGCGCTGCACGATGCGGCCGTCGAGCGCGCGGCGGAACGAGCCGCGACACTGGTAGGTGAACGATCCCTTCTCGTGCGACGAGCAGAATGGATGCGGACAGCAGGGCGGAGTGAACATAGAGGCCTCTGGGCATGCGCTCGGGATGAGCGCGCGGTGCCCGGCGCCTAGATGCGCGCAAGTCTGCGTGGTGGCGGGGATTCCTCGAAATCCCGCACAGCCAGCTGGACCAGAGTCCTAACGCGCTTCGAGCGTCACGCGCGCGTCGCACTCACCGAAGCGCGGCGCGCGCACCGCGACGCGCACCGTCGCGCCGAGCGGCGCCCGCACGAGCAGCCGCGCACCCAACGACTGCGCGGCGCTCGGCCGCGGCAACCGGCACTCGTTCGCGCGCACCGCGAGCGCTTCGAACGCCGCGCCCGGCTCGCGTTGGCACGCGGCGGTCTCGAGCACGCCGGACTCGACCGCGCACACCGCGATCGCGGCGCCCTCGGGCAGACAACCGGGCTCGGCCCACACGCCGTCGACGCGCGCGGCGATCGAGACGTCGAGCTGCCACAGCTGCGGCCCGAGCCGCTCGAGCGCGCCGACCGACAGCTCCAGGCGCGGCAGCGTGCGCAGCAGTTCGAGCACGCGCTGCACGAACGCGTCGTCGTTGACCTCGGCGCCGAGATCGAGCGCCAGCGCCGGCATGCCGAGATCCTCGCGCGCGTGGCGCAGCGGATGGCCGGCGACCGGCGCCAGGCGCGCGTCGGCGCGCACCTGGAAGCCGCGCTCGCGCGCCTCGCCCGGCAGCTCGGCCGCGCGCTCGTCGAACAGCGCGAACGCGCCGAGGTCCTGCGACTGCGCGAGCAGCGCGGCCAGCGCGGCGGCTTCCGGCGTCGATAGCGGATACGCGCCGGGCCGCGCGGCGTCGGCCGCGGCGTGGAAACCGTGCGGCAGCCAGCCGCTCGGGAAATCGTGCGCGAACGTGCGGCGCGCCGCGGCCGCGTCGAGCGGCCCCAGGCGCGGCGCGATGTACAGCGGCCGCTCGGACAGCAGCGCGCGCGCCGCGTCGTCGGCGTCGATGCGCGCGGCGATCGCGAACACGATGCGCGCGAGCCGCTGCTCGAGCGCGACCGCGCCGTTCACCTGGCGACCGAGGCCCGCGTCGCCGATCAGCAGGCCGGGCAGGCGCGGGCTGGTGTCGCGCTGCAGCCACAGCGCGGCGATCAGCGCGGGCGGACCGTCGCCGCTCTGCGCGAGCGGCAGGAGCTGCACACGGTCGGGCCACTGCGCGGCGGCCGCCTCGAGCGTCGCGGTGCTCGGATCGGCGCGCGTGCGCGTGACCGCGCCGAGCGCGCTCGGCGCATCGAGCTGCGCGCCGCTCGCGCCGCACACGGCGAGCGCGGTGAGCACCGCGGCGCAGGCGCGCAGCGCGCGGCTCGCGCGGGCGCGTGCGCTCTCGCGCACGTTCTCGCGTGCGTCCTCGCGTGCGTCCTCGCTTGCGTTCTCGCTTGCGTTCTCGCTTGCGTTCGCGCTTGCGTTCGCGCTTGCGTTCGCGCGTGCGCTCTCGCGTGCGCTCTCGCGTGCGTTCGCGCTTGCGTTCGCGCGTGCGCTCTCGCGTGCGTTCGCGCTTGCGTTCGCGCTTGCGTTCGCGCTTGCGTTCGCGCTTGCGTTCGCGCTTGCGTTCGCGCGTGCGCTCTCGCGTGCGTTCGCGCGCGAGCTCACGGCCGCACCTCGACGCGCACGCGGCGCACGAGCTTGTCCTCGGCGCTGACGGCGAGCGGCGCACCCGCCGGCGCCGCGACCCACCACTCGACGCGCGGGCTCGCGCCGTAGCCGGGCAGCGAGTCGAGCAGCTGCTCCGTCGCGCCGGAGACGAGGCGCGCATCGCTCGGCAGCTCGAGCTTCAGTGCGAGCCGCGCCTCGGGCCCCAGACCCGTCGGCACGAGCCCGCGATTGCGCGCGCGCGCGACGAGTCGCACGAGCTCGCCGCGGCGCTCGACGGCCTCGAACTCGACCTCGAGCGTCGGCGCGGCCTTCAGGAATTCGATCGCGAGAGCGTCGCAGCCGGCGACCGCGCGGGTCAGGCTCTCCTCGGGCGGATTGTCGACCGTCTCCGGCTCCCAGCCGCCGACGAGCACGCGCGCGCCCGACTCGAGCTCGACCGGGTGCCAGTCGCAGAAGCCAATGCCGCCGCGCTCGTCGTCGAGCCAGCGCACCCACTGCGCGTCGTTGACGAGCAGCGCGCCGGGACCCGACACGAGCTCGGCTTCGTTGCGCGCGCGCGGCGCCGCGCGCGACTCGACGTCCGGCCCCCACGGCGCGATCTCGAGCGCGAGCGCGCCCGCGACCGTGTACGCCCAGTCGGCGAACGCGCCGGCGCCGGCCGCGCTGTCGCGCACCTGCCACGCGCGCAGCGGCGCCGTCGAGCGGCCGAGGCGTTCGGCCGCCGTGCGCGCGAGTCGCTCGAAGGCCGGCAGGTCGGCGGGCAGCGGCAGGCTCGGGGCGCGCCGCGCGGGATCGCCGGCCCCGGGCAGCACGACGCCGCCGTGATGTCCTTGGAACACGAGCGCCGCGTAGACCTTGCGCGCGAGCAACTGCTCGGCGAGCGCGACGGCCTCGGGCTCCGACAGCGGCGTGGTCCCGCCGAGCGGATCGCGGCGCGGCCCGCTCCAACCGACGGGGAAGTTGCGGTCGAGCACGACGCCGCCCGGGCCGTCCTCGTTGAACGCGCCGTCGGCGTCGTCGTCGCGGCCCTCGCGCACGAGCCGATAGCGCGGCCCGTCGCCCGGGCGCGCCGGCACGAGGAAGCGCGGATCGGCGCCGCGCACGAGCGGGCCGCGCGGCTCCTCGATCAACATCCACAGCACCGCGCCGTCGCCGTCGAGATCATCGGGCGCGTCCTCGTCGGCGACGAGGTCGCCGTCCTCGTCGACGAGCACCGAGTTGCCGCCCTGCGGCAGGCCGCGCTTGCGCTCGTCGAACGCGCGCTGCAGCGCTTCGGGACTGGCGAGCGGAGCCGCGAGCACCGCGATGCCGTCGGGCAGCGCCTGCGGTCGTTCGAGCAGCGCGTCGACGATCGCGAGCACCGCTTCGGAGCCCGAGCGCGACAGGCCGTCGAGCGCGCCGACGAGCACGAGCGTCGGACGCTCGCGCAGCGGCAGCGGACCGCTCTTGCCGAGCGTGAGGAACGGCACCGGCAGTCCGGCGCGCGTGCGCCATGCGAGTTCGAGCTCGACGTCGACGCCTTCGCGACCGGCCGACCACGCGCGCAGCAGCGCGATCGCCTGCTCGGGGCTGTGGTAGCGCGGTTCGTAGCGCGGCAGCGCGGCGCGCGGCGCCGCGGTCGGCGCGCCGTTCGACGCGGGCGCGCCGACGACGTGCGGCGCGCCGCCCGACGCGGCGACCTTCGACGCCGGCGGCGGATCCGAGGCCGGCGGATCGGACACGGCCGGTGCAGGCGCGGATTCGGCGGGGACGGCGGGCGCCGGCGCGGGCGCGGGCGCGCTCTCCGCGGGCAGCGGCCTCGAATCCTGCGCGACCGGCACGAGCTCCGGCGGCCGCGGCAACGGCTCCTGCGCCGCGCTGCGCGCGCAAAGCGCGGACACGAGCGCGAGCGCGATCGGACCGATGACGAGCAGGCAGGCGCGCATGAGAACCGGGGGGGAGATCGTAGCGTGCGCCGCACTCCGGACGCAGCGCGTGGAATCCACCCCTCGCATCGCGGGGTCACAGCGGCCTATCCTGAGGCCGCGATGCGTCCCCACGCCCCGCGAAACGCCGCAGGATTCGCCGCGCTGCTCGCCGCGCTGTGCTGCGCGTGCGCGAGCCGCGGTTCGCTCGATGCGCTGAGCCCCGAAGCCGTCGTGATCGACGTGCCGGTGCTGCAGCAGACGCAGGAGTTCGAGTGCGGCTTCATCGCGCTCGAGATCCTCTGTCGCCATCACGGCGTGCCGCTCGCGCCCGCGTGCGCCGAGGAGTTGCGCGCATCCGCGCAGCGCAACGACGGTCTTACCGGCGCGGAAATCCGCGGCGCCCTCGAAACGTCCGGATACGAGGCCTACGTGTTCGCCGGCACGCTCGATCGCACTTCGACCGGAGCGTACGAACACCTCGACCGCGGACGGCCGTTGATCGCGATGAGTTCGACGGAAGACGGGCATCGGCACTTCGAGGTGTTGATCGGCTACGATGCCCCGCGAGACAACTTGATCCTGCTCGATCCCGTGCGCGGGCGCGTCGCCCGCGCGAGGTCGGTGTTCGAGAGCGGATGGGCCCGTTGCGGGCGCTTTCTGCTGCTCGCGCTGCCCAAGGCCGGGCGACCGGCCGTCCTCCCCCCGCAACCCTGAAGACGGAGCGACGAACCATGCAACATTTCCAGACGCGTCGAATCCTCGCGGTGGCCGGCCTGCTCGGCTGTACGTGGCTTGCCCAAGGCTGCTGCGGTCCGAAGGAACAAGTGACGAGCCTGCGGCCGATGGAGCGCAGCGCGCTCGCCGCGGCCGCGCTCGCGCCGGAGTTCGAGAGCTTGCGCGCGGGCGCTGAGATCGAGCGCGCGCCGCTGTCGGAAGTGGAACGCACGCAGCTCGCGCAAGCGGCGCAGAACTCGGCCGAGCTCGAGGCGCTGCGCGCCGGCGATCTCAACCTCGACAACCACGAGCTCAAGATCATCGGGATCACGGCCGCGGTCGTGGTGCTGATCATCATCATCGCCTGAGCGAACGCGCGGCGTCGCGCGCGCGAGCTACGGCACGCGCAGCACGAGATCGTGCGTGCCGGACGCGACGCCGTCCTGCGCGGCGAAGATCGTCGCGTAAGCTTGGCTCTGCGGCGCGCCGCGGACTTCGACGCGCCACAACCGCGCGGGATGCACGGCGACTGCGAAGTCGCCGTGCTCGTCGGTGACCGTCATCGGCGTCACGATCGAGAGTCCCAGCGCGCCTTCGGGCGGCTGTGCGGCCACCGCGTACCCGACGAGCGCGGCGCCGGATGCGTCGACGACGCGCCCGCGGATGCACACGCCGCGCTCAATCGCGAAGTCGCGCGCTGCGGCGCCGCTCGCGATGCCGGTGTACTTCGCCGACAGCCACGGCGCGTCCGGATCGTCGGACGCGCGAACGGCGAACAGGTCGATCGAGTAGTCGCCTGCGACGAGCCCGGCGCAGACGAACGTGCCGTCGGCCGCCGACTCGCAGCTGATGCCGACTTCGCGCGGCAGCGCGGCGCCGTCGCGCCGCTTTTCGATCCGCACGCTGACCCAGATCCCCGCGACCGCTCGACCCTGCGCATCGACGATGCGACCGCGCAGCTCCTCACCGCGCGGGTACGCGATCACGACATCCTCGCGGATCTCGCCGACCGCGACGGTCACGCCCTGCTCTCGGCTCGCGGGTCGCCCCGTGCGCCGTGCCGACAGCCGATACCCGCCACCGGCGAGCGCGCCGAACGCGAATGCGCCGGTCGCGTCGCTGCGCGTCGATCGCGAGTCGACGTACGAGTCGCCCGCCTCCGGCAGGCTCGCGCCGGCGCGGAACCGACCGCGGTCCGCGTTCGCGCCGCTGAGAGTGACGCTCGCATCGACGATCGGCTCGCCGTGCTCGTCGACGACGCGGCCCGCGATCAGCGCGGGCGCTTCGAGCGGCAGGTCGCCGAGGTCGAGCTCGGCCTGTGCGGACTCCTCCGCCGGGAAGTCGTAGACCTTCGTCGCGTGGCCCTCGGCGCTGACGAGCGCGCAGTGCCGCAGCTTCGGATCGAGCCCGTCGAGTTCGAAGCGCCCCTGCTCGTCGCAGCGCGTCGAGATCCAGTCGATGTCCTGCCCCTGCGCGGTGTACTCGCTCGCGACCGCGCCGACGTAGGCGCCGGCGATCGGCTCCCCGCGGCCGTCGACGACGCGGCCGCGCGCGCGATGCCCGCGCGCGAGCTCGAAGTCCGCGCGCATCTCGCCGTTTTCCGCGGCGGGCAGTTGCACGAACTGCGCGGTCGCGAAGCCCGGTGCGCGCGCGTACAGCTCCTGCCAGCCGTTGACCGCGAAACCCTCGAGCCGGTAGCGACCGTGCTCGTCCGTCGTCGCCGTGCGGTGAAACGTCCAGCCCTCCCCCACGACCGCGCCCGCGATCGGCGCGCCGCTGCCGGCGGCGCGCACGGTGCCGACGACTGCGATGCCGTCGTCGAGCGCGAGGTCGAAGCGCGCCTCGCGTCGCGCGTCCAGCTCGATGCGCTGCCAATCGGAGCTCGCGTAGCGCCCCGAGCTCACCTCGACGCGCGGATCGACGAGGTCGCTGAAGCGCAACTCGTAGAAGCCCTCGGCGTCCGTGCGAGCGACGCGATTCGCGCTGTCCTTGCGGCCATATGCGAACACGCGCACGCTCGCGTCCGCGACGCCTTCGCCGTCGCGCGCGCGCGTGATGCGGCCGTACACGCGGCAGCCGCGGTCGAGCACGATCTCGAGCTCCTCGCCGGCGCAGAGTCCGGCCAGGTGCGCGTCGCAGTAGCCGACCGCGGCGACCGCGAGGTCGAGTGGAATGCCGCGTTCGAGCTCGAACTCGAATCGACCGTCGGGCCCAGTCGTCGTGCCCGCGACGACGCGCGGCGTGCGATTGAGGTTCACATCGAGCACCGAGTAGTGCCCGGCTTCGGGGCGGCGCACGTCGACCTTCGCGCCGGCGACCGGCGCGTGCTGCGGATCGACGACGCGGCCGCGCAGCAGCGCGACGAGCGGGTTGCGCGGCGCGGCGGCGGCCGTGTTCGCCGACTCCGCGGCGAGCACGGCGTCGCGCGCGCTCGCGCTCGGTGACGCTGCCGCGTTCGCAGCGCCGCCGTCGAGCGGCGCGTTCGCGACCGCGGCGAGCTCCGTCGGCTCGCGCGGCTCGGCCGGCGAGGTCGGACCCGCGGCGCCGAGCCACAACCACGCCGCGGCGCCGGCGACGAGCAACGCGCACGCTGCGACGATCGACTTCGTTCCCACGATCCAACCTCCGATGCCGAGCTGACCCGCCGGCGCCGCGCGCTGCAGCGCGAGCGGCCCGAGCGCGATGGCGGCGAGCGCGTGCCCGCCGCAGTGGTCGTCGAGCCGCTCGCGCAGCCGCGCGAGCCCGCGCGCGATCCGCTGGCGCGCCGCATCGCGCGAGCAGCGCTGACGCGCCGCGATCGCAGCGGGATCGAGCCCTTCGACGTGCCGCAGGATCACGGCGGAGCGATACGGCTCATCGAGCGCGAGCAACGCATCGGCGAGCCAACGCTGCAGCTCCATGCGCTCGATCGGCGTGCGCGCGTCGTCGCTCGCGTCGCTGCGCGCCGCGCGCCGCTCGTGCGCCGGTCGATCCGCATCGCGCGCGCGCCGCCGCAGCGCGAGGTTGCGCACCGCGCCGCGCATCCACGCGCCGAGGTCGACGCGCAGCGCGCGCTTGCGCTCGAGCGCCGCCACCCACGCGTCCTGCACGACGTCGTCGGCCGCGTGCGGATCGGCGACGAGCGCGCGCGCGAGCCGGCGCAGCCAGTCCGAGTGCGCGAGCAGGCGCTCGAGCTCGGCGGCGGAAGCGGGGTCGGACGGCGGATGCACAGGAGTGGAGTGTGGCGAGCCGCTCCAGCGTGACGCGATTTCCGGCGGCCGCACGCGTCGAGCCCGGCCGCTCTGTAGAGCAGTCGTCCCACCGGGATTCAGGGATCCGGTGGGACGACCGTGCGCCAGCGCGTCAGACGAACAACACTTGACCGCGCGCTCGACGTGCGCCTGCTCCGACTAGTTGCAGGTCCGGCTGCACGCGCCTTCTGAAGTCATCTGTTCCACGCACACCGATTCCCCCGTGTCCGCGTAGCAGAACAGGTACCACTCCCACTCGCTCCAGCTCCAGCTCCAGTGCCCGCGCTCGAACAGCCACCGCTCGAGGCAGATCAGGTGGTGCCGGTATTTCGCCTTGCACTCACCGCACCCATTCCCGGCCCCGAAGCCCAGCGTGCTCGTGCTGGAGTCCACGTCCGTGTACGCGCCGGTTCCGGTCACGTCGACGCCCTTGATCTTGCACTTCAACGACAGGCTGAACGACCACTGCCCGGCCGAGGTCACGGACTCCGTGCTGCCGGGGGTGCCGCACGCGACGTCGCTGATCTTCTTCGTCTCCGTTCTGCACGCGCCGCCTTGCAGCACGGCCGGCGCGCAACCCTCCTTGGACTTGATGTCCTCGGGATCGCAGCTCCACGACGGCGGCGGCGTTGGTTCCGGGGGAACGCAGTCCTGCGACGAGTCGGTGGCGCCGCCGCCGGAGGCGCCGCGGCCACGGCCACCGGCCGCGTCGGTCGCGCCGCCGAGCGACGGCGGCTTGGCGAGATAGCGCACCGTGCGCTCGGACGGACCCTGCGAGAGCAGGATCATGTTGTCGCCGAGCTCGAAATCGCCGTCGAGCCACACGCGCGCGATCTCGTCGTTCCACCCGACTACCTGCGCGGTGAGTGTCGGCGCGGTCGGCTTGTCAGCGGACGCGAGAATGATGCAGCTCGCATTGGGCACTCCCATGAAGCCGTGGCCCCGGCAGTCGATCTCGAGCGTGAACGCGCCGTGCGGCAGCTCGACGTCCGCTGTGCGCAGCAGCGTACCCACGCGGAAGTCCGTGACGTCCAGCGTCTGCGGCGCGTCGTTGTACCAGAGCGTCGAGTCGATCTCGCGGCGCGTCAGCAGCGGCGCCGCCAGTCCCGTGAACGCCGCGTGTTTCGGTGGGTTCATCGTGAGCTGCAGCAGCCAGCGCGTGTGGTAGGGCGCGGCGGTGACCGCGACGCCGCTGGCAGGCGGCCACTTGAATGGCAGCGCGAGCGGCTGCGTCGTCTCGTGCAACAGGTAGGTCCGGTCACTCGGCGTCGGACTCCACGGCATCGTCACGAGCCTCCGTTGTCCGATCAGCACGCCTTCCGGCGCCCACTGCTCGCCGAGCGTCACCACGAGCGTCGCGCCCAGCGTTGACGTGACGAATGCGGTCTGTCCGTTCGCGTCGGTCGTCAGCAGCGAATCGCCGACACTCGCGTCCTCGATCAGCACCGGCACTCCGACGGTCGACTGGTAGATGTCGCTGTACGTGGCGATCGAGACGAACGCCTGCGGGGCCGCGCTGAGCGCGGGCGCGGGCGGCGGTGTGAGCGCGCCGGCCGCCGGCGCGACGAGCGCCTGCGCGCTCAAGGTGTAGCCGAGGATCGCGGACGCGAGTCCGTTGCAGAACTGACGGTGGAGCTTCATGGACGTGGAGAGACGAACGCTGGGTTGGAGCAGCCGCGGGTACGATCCCGCGGCCACACACAGAGGGCGTAAGGCTCGGCGGCTTTCGCCGCTCTTCGTGCGTCCAGAATCCGCCAGCGCGCTCGCGGGCATGCCGCACGCGTGACTCGCGCGCGGCCGCTAGCCGGAGATGTCCGCCGGCGTCCCGCCGGTCGCCAGCTCGGCGACGTCCGCCTGCGTCGCGACGACGAGCACCGGGTCGGGCTCGTTGGTCGCGCTCACCTCGACCGCGCTCGTCTCGACCGCGCTCGTCTCAGCTGGGCGCGCCCGCGACCGCTCGATCGCGCTGCCCGTCGCGCCCGGCACGAACTTCTCGACGTCGGCGAGCTCGACCTGGACCTTGCGCGACACACCGCGCACTTCCATCGTCACGCCGTACAGCGACTCGCACGCCGACATCGTGCCCTTGTTGTGCG
>SCVU01000145.1 GCA_004296785.1 Planctomycetota bacterium | reverse complement strand
GCCGCGGTCAGGGCCAGCACCGCTGGGAGGTGCAGCACATCGAGCGCGTCGACGGCAAGCCGCCGGGCGAGGCCAAGGCGACGCCGCAGTTCAAGAAGCTCGTCAGCATCGACCCGGACTTCCACTACAACGTCGGCGACCTGTCGGGCGACGTGAACCTGCGCGTCGTCGACCTGATCTGCCCGGTCGGCCGCGGCCAGCGCGGCCTGATCGTCGCGCCGCCGCGCACGGGCAAGACGATCCTGCTGCAGAAGTTCGCGCTCGCGATGCAGGAGCACTTCCCCGACGTGCACGTGCTCGTGCTGCTCGTCGACGAGCGCCCCGAAGAGGCGACCGAGTGGCAGCGGATCATGACGAAGGGCCAGGTCTTCGTCAGCACGAACGACGAGATGCCGCAGAACCACGTCGCGCTCGCGGAGGCGGTGTGGGCGCGCTGCCGCCGACTCGTCGAGCTCGGGCAGGAAGTGTTCCTCGTGATCGACTCGATCACGCGCCTCGCGCGCGCCTACAACAACACGATCGGCGGCGACGGCCGCACGATGTCGGGCGGCATCGACTCGCGCACGATGGAGCGGCCCAAGCAGTTCTTCGGCTCGGCGCGCAACACCGAGAGCGCGGGCTCGCTGACGATCCTCGGCACGACGCTGATCGAGACCGGCTCGCGCATGGATCAGGTGATCTTCGAGGAGTTCAAGGGCACCGGGAACATGGAGCTCGTGCTGTCGCGCAAGCTCGCCGACCGGCGCATCTTCCCGGCCATCGACATCCAGAAGTCGGGGACGCGCAAGGACGAGAAGCTGTTCGGCGCGCGGCGCCTGCACCTCGTCAACACGCTGCGGCGCGTGCTGAACCGGATGAACTTCATCGAGGCGATGGAGCTGCTCGCGGTCAAGCTCGAGCAGTTCAAGAGCAACGACGAGTTCCTGAAGCGCTTCGAGGTCGACCCCGAGGCGTAGGTGCGCTCGCGCGTCACGCGATGATCCGCGCCGAGCAACTCTGCAAGACCTTCGGTCCGCACCGCGCCGTCGACGCGGTGTCGTTCGAGATCGGCCGCGGCGAGATCGTCGGCTTCCTCGGCCGCAACGGCGCCGGCAAGACGACGACGATGCGGATGCTGTGCGGCGTGCTCGAGCCCGACGCGGGCCAGGCGTGGATCGACGGGCTCGCCGTGCGCGGCGACGATCCGCGGCCGCGCGCGCGCGTCGGCTACCTGCCCGAGGGCACGCCGCTGTTGCGCACGATGCGCGTCGTCGACTACCTCGCGTTCGCCGGCGCGGCCAAGGGCTTGAGCGGCAGCGGCCTGCGCTCCGCGCTGCGCGACGCGGCGCAGCGCTGCGGCCTCGGCGGTTACGAGGCGCGCCGCATCGACTCGCTGTCCAAGGGCTATCGCCAGCGCGTCGGCCTCGCGCAGGCGCTGCTCGGCGATCCGCCGGTGCTCGTGCTCGACGAGCCGTCGAGCGGGCTCGACCCGGCCGAGGTCGTGCGCATCCGCGATCTCGTGCGCGAGTTCGGCCGCACGCGCACCGTGC
>SCVU01000144.1 GCA_004296785.1 Planctomycetota bacterium | reverse complement strand
CGGCGCGCGGCGCGAGCGCCGCGGCGAGCTCGAGCACCGCCGCGCAGCCCGAGGCGTCGTCGTCGGCGCCGTTGTAGATCGCGTCGGGCGCCGAGGCCGGGCCTTCCGCAGCGGCGCCCGCGGCGGTCGGGGCGCGCGGCTCGCGCGGCTCGCGCGTTCCGAGGTGGTCGTAGTGCGCCGACAGCACGATCGCGCCGGGCAGTTGCCGCGCGCCGCGCGCCGGCAGTCGGCCGACCACGTTTGCGGCGCCGCCGCGCTCCTCGTCGAGCACGAGCTCGAGCTCGAGCGCCGCGAGCTCGCCCGCCGCCGCGCGCGCGCCGAGCTCGCCGCGCAGACGCACGACGATCGGCGCAGGCGCGCCGTCGGCGCTCGCGCGCGACAGCCGCGGCGACGGCAGTTCGCTGCGCGCGGTGCCGGACTTCTTGCCGCCGATCAGCACGAGCGCATCGAGCCCGCGCCCATCCGCGCGACCCTGCTCGGCGAGCCACGCCTCGCGCTGCGTGCGCGAGCCGCCTTCCCACACGACGCCGCGCTCCTTCGCATCGGCCGCGAGCGTCGCGCCGGCGGCGCTGCCGACGACGAGCTCGACGCGGCCGCGGAACGCGCGCGCGTCGTCGAGCTCGTAATCGGTGCCCCACGCGGCGGGCAGGCGCTCGCCCGACTTCGCGACGAACGCGAGCACCGGCGCCGCCTTCCACGCGCGGCGCACGATCGCCGCGTCCTGCAGGTAGCCGCGCTTGCCGTCGGCGAGCCGATCGCCCGCGGGTTCGACGCCCGCCGCCGCGAGCGCGTCGGCGAGGTAGCGCGCGGCGAGCTGTGCACCGGGCGAACCCGTCGCGCGGCCCGCGAGCTCGTCCGCGGCGAGCGCGCGCACGTGCGCGGTGATGTCGGCGGCGCGGATCGCGGGATCGCTCGCGACCGCCGTCGGCGACTGCGGCGCCGCCGGCGGCGCAGCGACGAGCACGAACATCAGGGCCGACAGCACGGCCCGGATCCTACTGCAGTTCCGGCGGCTCTTGCGCGACGAGCAGCTGCTGCTGGTGCTTGTTCACGACGAGCTCGCGGATCGTGTTGAACAGCGCCTCGTTCGCCTTCGGGTCCTTGACCGGGATGCGCACGGCGCCCGGCACGTGGCGCGGGACGCTGACGACGCCGGGCGCGAGCCTGCGGTTCAGCTTGCGCGCGAGCTCCTGCGGCTGCTCGACCTCGAGCAGGATCCAGTTGCCGACCGACGGCATCGGGCGGATCCCGGGCAGGGTGGACAGGCGCGAATAGAAGCGTTCCCGTTCCTCGACCATGCTGACTCCTTCCGGCGGACCAATCCCGGCGGCGGCGGGCGGCGATGCGATGCCCGCGACCCCGAGCGCGCGCCACCATATCTAGCGTTGGAGGGAGGGGCAAGCTCTATCCATGGGAGCGATCGGGCCTTCCGCTGGCTTCGGGACGGCCCCGGCGCAAGAATTCGAGCCCCCCGATGAACGCGCGTCCCCCATTCGCCAGCTACGCCGTC
>SCVU01000143.1 GCA_004296785.1 Planctomycetota bacterium | reverse complement strand
CTCTTCCGATCTGGCGCTCGAGACGTGCAACACGACGTCGCCGTATGCGCTGACCGGCGCGATCTTCGCCGACGATCGGCGCGCGGTGCAGCAGGCGTTCGAAGCGCTGCGCTACGCGGCCGGCAACTTCTACGTCAACGACAAGCCGACCGGCGCGATCGTCGGTCAACAGCCGTTCGGCGGCGCGCGCGCGAGCGGGACGAACGACAAGGCGGGCTCGATCCTCAACTTGATGCGCTGGATCAGCCCGCGCGCGATCAAGGAGACGTTCGTGCCGCCGACCGACTGGAAGTATCCGTTCCAGCGCGAGAAGTAGAGCGGCGATCGACTACGGCCGGCCCGGCCAGCCGTCGAAGCGCACGACCTCGCGGCCGCTGCCGCCCGAGCGGATGAGCGCCGATTCAAGGCGGGCGCCGTTCGCGCCCTGCAGCACGATGCGGTACGGGATGCGCGGGTGCAGGCCGGTCCACTCGATCGTCTCGCCGACGACCGCGCCCGCGAGCGGCGTCGGCTCGCCGCTGCCGCTCGCGAGCCACAGCGCCTCGCCCTCCGCCGGCATCGCCGGACCGCGCGCGAGCTCCGCGACGAGCGTCCACGGCTTCTCGAACACGATCTCGATCCCACTCTGGATCGTCGCGCTGTTCGCGCCGATCGCGTCGATCACGAACGGGCCCGCGATGCCATTTGCGTAGCCGTCGGCGCATGCGACGAGCGCGTAGCGACCGGGATCGAGCCCCGTCAGGTGGAACTGTGCGCTGCGCGCGGGCCGGCCATCGGGGCCGAAGGCGACTTGACCTCCGAACGCGCGCAGCGCACCCGCTGCGTCGGACCAAAAGTCGCCGCTCGATTCGGCGGACATCGGCACCACGCTCACCCTTCCGGGCTCGACCTCGACCGGCGCTCCTGCGGTGTCGACGCAGCGGCCGTGGAACTCGCCGAGGTGCAGCCCGACGTCGCGCGGATCGTCGCCGCGCTTGAGCTCGAGGACGAGCGGCCCGGCCGGCGGCGTCGCGTAGTGCACGTCGAATCCGGAGTAGCGCCCGCCGCCGCGCGAGATCGTCAACGCGCCGTCGCACAATCCGATCAGCTCGAACTCGCCGGTCGCTGGATCGGGCTCGGCGATCGCGCGCGCGTGGAACTCGGGCTGCTCCACGGTCAGCAACGTGTCGTCGAGCGGCTCGCCCCCGGGCGTCACGAGGCGACCGGCGAGTTCGCGCGTCGGCCGCAGCACGAGCTCGAGATCATGCGCGCCGCGCTCGAACGTGCGCACGACGCGCTCCGGCTGATAGCCGGCGGGTCGCGAGTTCGTCCACACCTCGAACTCGCCGCGCCGATCGCCGGCGAGCTCGATGCGTCCGGTCGCATCGGTCGACGCGCGCCACTGGTGCGCCGAGGTCTGCGGCGGCACACCGATGGGCTCGACGCGGACCTCGATCCGATCGAGCGGCGCGCCGCGTTCGTCGCGCACGCGCACCGCGAGGGTCCACTCGCCGTAGATCTCCGCCGCGCGCGCACCGACCTCGATGTCGCCGAGATCGTTCTCGGTGAGGCCCTCCGTCTTCAAGTGGACCGGCGCGTCGAGCCGCGCGTGGAACTCCGCGCTCAACGCATACACCGGGCCGCTGGGCAGCGCTTCACGGAAGCGGCCGGCGGCGTCGGTGCTGAAGCTCGCGTGCTTCTGTTGGAACGAGCCGATGTCCTTCCGCCGCAGCGGCGTGAGTGCGAGGCTGATCCCCGCGAGCGGAACGCGATCGGCGTCGACGATGCGGCCGCTGACGACGGTTTGCGCGACTGCGGCACTCGACGGCACCGACGCCGCGGGAATCGCCGCCGCGGGCGCGACCGGTTCAGGCGCCGCGACTTCGGCGCGCGCGATTCCCGCCGGCGTCGCCGCGTCGACGAGCCGAGTGCCCGCATCGGACGCAGCCGGGTTTTCCAGCGCCACAGCCGCGACGTCACGCGGCCGCGCGTCGGTCGAGCGCTGCGTCCACCACGCTCCGGCGGCGATCGCCGCGACGAGCAGCACGCAGGCGGGCACGAGCAGCGCGCCCGAACTCCACGCCGTCGCGGTGCTCGTGGACTCGAGAAGGCTCGGCGCGAGCGACGACGGTGGAGCGCTCGCGGGCTCGCACGCGGAGAGCTCGCCGCTCCAGTCGACGAGCACGCCGGCGAGACCCGCGCGTTCCGCGCGCTTGCGCAGGCGCCCGAGCCCGCGCTCGACGCGCTCGTGCACGCTCGACTCGGCGAGCTCGAGCAGCGCGCCGATCTCGCGCAGTGACAAGCCCTGCTGGTAGCGCAGCACGAGCACCGTGCGCATGTCCTCGGCCAGCGCATCGAGCTCGCGCGCCAGCCACGCGCGCGCCTCCGCCGCACTCGTCTGCTCGAACGGCCCCGGAACTGCGTCGTCGTCTCGCATCGCCGCGCGCTCCTCGTGCGCCGCGCGCCGCCGCCGGCCGCGCAGCTCCGTCAGGGATTCCTTGCACGCCATCCAACACAACAGCCGCTCGGGGCTCTCCCCCGCCGCGAGCTCGAGCCCGTGTTCGAACGCCCGCACGTACACGCGCTGCGCGACGTCGGAGGCGAGCGCGTCGTCGCGCAGGATCCGCCGCGCCGCGCGCCACACCGCCGCGTGGTGCTCGCGCACCCAGCTCTCGTAGACGCTGCGCTCGGGGCGCGCCGCTCGTGCTGCCTTCATGCGATGCCTGACGCCGATCGCGCGGCGATCCTCGGCGGAATCCGCAGGATACTCGCCTTGCGGCGATCCCGTAGACTCGTGCGGATGACGACGCAGCCGACGACGCAGAACCCGAACCAGGCGCTGTGGGAAAAGGGCGACTTCACGCGCATCGCCGCGACGATGCGCGAGAGCGGCGAGCAGTTCGCGCAGAGCCTCGGGGCGCTGCGCGGCCTGAAGGTGCTCGACGTCGGCTGCGGCGACGGGACGACCGCGCTGCCGGCCGCGGCGCTCGGCGCCGACGTGCTCGGCGTCGACATCGCGCGCAACCTCGTCGACGCCGGCAACCGCCGCGCGAAAGAGCGCGGCCTGTCGAACTTGCGCTTCGAGCACGGCGACGCGAGCGCGCTCGCGAACGTGCCAAGCGGTGCGTTCGACCTCGTCGTCACGATGTTCGGCGCGATGTTCGCGCCGCGGCCGAACGACGTCGCGAAGGAGCTCGTGCGCGTCACGCGCCGCGGCGGCCGCATCGTGATGGGCAATTGGATCCCCGGCGATCCGACGCTCGTCGCGCAGGTGCTGAAGATCAGCAGCGCGTACTCGCCGCCGCCGCCCGAGGGCTTCGTCAGCCCGATGACCTGGGGCGTCGAGAGCCACGTGCGCGAGCGCTTCGCGGGAGCCGGCATCAGCGCCGAGCGCGTGCGCTGCACGCACGCGACGTGGACGTTCCGCGGCGCGGGCACGCCGTCCGAGGTGCTCGCGATCTTCCGCGACTACTACGGCCCGACGATGAACGCGTACGCGGCCGCCGCGCAGTCGGGACGCGCGGCCGAGCTCGAGCGAGAGCTCGACGCGCTGTTCCGTTCGCACAACAAGGCCGCGCGCGGGACCGAGATCCCGGCGACCTACCTGCGCGTCGAAGTCGCGGTCTAGCCGCGCTCAGGCGAGCGCGGGCAGGCCGAGCAGCGCGCGCGCGTTCGCCGCGCGCCGCCACGCGTCCGCGGCGTCGGCGCCGAGGCACACGAGGTGCCCCATCTTGCGGCCGGGCCGCGCCGCGGCCTTGCCGTACAGGTGCAGCTTGAGCAGCGGATCG
>SCVU01000024.1 GCA_004296785.1 Planctomycetota bacterium | reverse complement strand
GCTCTTCCGATCTGACGCGCTCCTTCGGCGTCACGTAGTGGCCCTGCGGCCACAGGCGGATCGACGCGCGCTCGGCGAGGATCTCGCCGCGCAGCGGATCGACCTCGAGCAGCGCCTCGATCACGTCGCCGAACAGCTCGATGCGCACGACGCGCTCCTCCTCGTACGACGGGAACACTTCGATCACGTCGCCGCGCGCGCGGAACGTGCCGCGGCGGAAGTCGAGGTTGTTGCGCGAGTACTGCATCTGCGTCAGGCGCCGCAAGAGATCGTCGCGCTCGAGCGGCTGGCCCTTGGCGAGGTCGAGCGACATCTGCTCGTAGTTGCTCGGGCTGCCGAGGCCGTAGATGCACGAGACCGAGGCGACGATGATCACGTCGCGGCGCTCGAGCAGCGAGCGCGTGGCCGAGTTGCGCAGTCGCTCGATGTTCTCGTTGCGGCTGGCGTCCTTCTCGATGAACGTGTCGCTCGAGGGGACGTACGCCTCGGGCTGGTAGTAGTCGTAGTACGACACGAAGTACTCGACCGCGTTCTTCGGGAAGAGCTCCTTGAACTCGCTGTACAGCTGGGCCGCGAGCGTCTTGTTCGGGCTGAGCACGAGCGCCGGCCGGCCCAGGCGCGCGATCGTCGCGGCCACCGTGTAGGTCTTGCCCGACCCGGTGATGCCGAGCAGGCACGCTTCGCGGACGCCGGCCTGCAGCCAGCCGGTCAGCTGGTCGATCGCGCGCGGCTGGTCGCCCTGCGGCGCGTGCGGCGTGTGGAGCTCGAATCTGGCCGTTTCGGGCATGGCGGAACGCGCATGGTATCCGGCTCGACCCTTCAAGCCGGGCCGAAGATCGGGCACACTCTGCGGCGCCCAACATGGATCACCGGCTCGGCACGTGCAGCGCCTGCAAGGCTACTTGGCGCATCCCCTCGAACTTCCCCGCCGACCGCGCGCGCTGCCGACAATGCGGCGGCGTCGTCGAGATCGGCCCGGTTCGCAACGAGCCTGGACAGCGCGAAGGCAAGGCGCCCGCGGACGCGGTCGCGGCGACGGTGTCGGCGATGCGGCCGACTGACTCGCAGGCGACGGCGAAGGCGCTGCATCTGTCGACACCGGCTCCGACTCCGCCGCCCGCTCCGACTCCGACTCCGCTTCAGGCGCCCGCGCCGGTGGCCGCGAAGCCCGCGGCCCCGCCGCCCGCGAAGCCGCCCGTCGCGAAGCCGGCGGCCGCACAACCGCGCAAGAGCGCGCCGCCTCCGCCGCCGCCTCCGAGCAAGGCCGTGCCGATCGCGATCGGTTCGCTCGCGGCGGTCGCACTCGCCGCGCTCGGCTGGTTCTTCTTCGTGCGCGAGAAGCCGGATGCGAGCAACGAGTCCGCCGCGCAGGTCGAAGCCAAGGAGCCCGCGCCGAAGGAGCTCGCTCCGAGTGCGCCGGCGCCGACCGAGCCGGCGCCCGTGCCCGTGCCTGTGCCCGTGCCTGAGCCCGTGCCCGCGCCCGCTCCCGCGAACCCCGACGCGAGCGCGAAGCCGGAGTCCGCTCCGGCCGAGCACTAGCTCTCGTCAGCGCTCTTCCGCGACCGCCGCGCCCGCGCTGCGCGGATCGCTGACGCCGATCGGCGCGCCGCCCGGCTCGACCGCGATCGCCTGCACGCTCGACCACTGCCGCGCGACGATCTCGATCTCGTGGCCGCGCTCGCGCAGCCGCGCCGCGAGCGCCGGCGCGAAGTGCTGCTCGCACTCGGTGCGCGCGGGCAGCGCCTGCTGGTGCAGCCGCGGCGCCGCGATCGCCTGCTCGAGCGTCTGCCCGTACACGAGCACGCGCAGCAGCACCTCGGCGATGCTGCTGATGATGCGCGGGCCGCCCGGGCTGCCGATCACGAACGCGACGGTGTTGCCGTTGTCGCGCAGCACCGTCGGAGTCATCGACGACAGCGGCCGCCGCCCGCCGCGCAGCGCATTCGCCGCGCCGCCGACCAGCCCGTACGCGTTCGGCGTGCCCGCGACGAGCGCGAAGTCGTCGAGCTCGTTGTTGAGCAGGAATCCGAGCTCCGGCACCAGGATCCCGCTGCCGAACGACTCGTTCAGCGTCGTCGTCAGCGCGACCGCGTTGCCCTGCCGATCGAGCACGGAGATGTGCGTGGTCTCTTCGCTCTCGCGCGGCAGCTCGAGCGCGCGCGCCAGCGGGTTCGGCTGCTCGCCGATCTGCGCGCGCCGCGAGGCGATCCACTCGGGCGCGAGCAACCGCTCGACCGGCACGCCCCACGCATCCGGATCGCCGAGGTGCTCGGCGCGATCGACGAACGCCAGGCGCAGCGCTTCGATCCACCAGTGCAGCGCGCGATCGGTGAGCCCGGCCGCCTCATCGGTCGACGCGGCCGCGCGCGCGGCGCCGGCGGGCTGCATCGCGCGCTGCTGCGCGAGCGCGTGCGCGCGCTCCGCGTCGAGCGGGAACCCGTCGAGGATGCCGAGCACCTGCAGCAGCGCGATGCCGCCCGAGGAAGGCGGCGGCGCCGTCACGATCTCGTAGCCGCGGAACCAGCCCGACAGCGGCGCGCGCCACGCGGTGCGATAGCTCGCCAGATCCTCGGCCGTCAGGCGCCCGCCGCGCGCGGCGTGGAACGCCGCGAGCTCCTGCGCGATGCGCCCGGTGTAGAACGCGTCGGGACCGCGCTGGCGCAGCTCGTCGAGCGCGCGCGCGAGCGCCGGCTGCACGAGCTTCTGGCCCTCGCGCAGCGGCGCGCCGGCCGGATAGAACACCGCGCGCGCGCCGTCGTCGGCGCCGAGCTTCTGCTGCGCGTCGGGCGCCGCGAGATCGCGCGCGAGGTCGCGCCCGACCGCGAAGCCGTCGCGCGCGAGCGCGAACGCCGGCGCCGCGACGGCCGCGAAATCGAGGCGGCCGAGCTCGCGCTGCAACTGCCACAGCCCGGCCGGCGAACCGGGCACGCCGGCCGCGCGCACGCTGCGCCGCGCGAGCCCCGCATCGAGCGCGCCGTCGCCGCCGAGGAAATCCTCGGGCGTGATCGCCGCGGGCGCCGTCTCGCGGAAGTCGAGGAAGCGCGCCTGTGCGCGCGGGTCGTGCGGCACGAACAGCGCGAAGCCGCCGCCGCCGAGGTTGCCCGCCTGCGGGTGCGTGACCGCGAGCACGAGCGCCGCGCACACCGCGGCGTCGACCGCGTTGCCGCCCTGCTCGAGGATGCGCGCGCCGGCCGCGGCCGCGCGCGGCTCCTGGCACACGACCATGCCGTGCGCCGGCGTCGGCCAGCGCGTGCCCTGCGCGAACGCGCTCGGCGCCGCGCGGCACGCGACCGACGCGAGGGAAGCGCCGCCGAGCAGCAGCGCGAGCACTGCAGCCGGCGCGCAGGCGCGGACCCCGGCCGCGCGCGGGCCGCTCACAGCCGCGACGAGGTCTCTTCGCCCTCGCTGATCTCCTCGACCGTCACGCCGCGCTCCTTCAGGTAGACGACCGAGCGCTCGATCGCGTCGTTCGTGCCCTCGATGTCGACCGCGACGAGCGCGATCTGATCGGTGATGCTCGCCGCGCGGATGTTCGGCACGACGCCGAACTCGTGGCCGAGCGTGTAGGAGATGATCGGTTCCTTGATCAGGTGCTGCGGGAACGTGCAGAAGTACTTGCGCAGAGGCATGGCGCGGTGCGCCGGGCTCGAAGTCACGCGCGCGCGCGGCGACCGGCGGCCCAGGCGAGCGCACATCCCAACACAAGGACGATGGGACTGGCAAGCGCGCCGCGGTACGGCGCGCGGCGGTCCGAGTACCAGTCGGTGCCGGCCGGGTGGTACGTCGCGCGGTGGCGCATCCAGTCGAGCCCGGCGCATTCGGTGAGCAGCGTCGCCGGCGACGCGTCGAGCAGCAGCGCCGCCGCGCGCGGCGCGCGC
>SCVU01000142.1 GCA_004296785.1 Planctomycetota bacterium | reverse complement strand
TTCATGGTCGGCAACGCGACGATCGACGCGTGCCGCAAGCTGCGCGCGCAGATCGTCGGCGCGCTGGCCGAGCACTGGAAGTGCGACGCAAAGCGCGTGCGGCTGATCGAGGGCCGCGCGATCGACCTCGAGGATCCGGCGCGCTCGCTGCCGATCGCGCAGGCGTTCCACGTCGCCGAGGCGCGCCACGACACGCTCGGCTCGACCGGCTCGTACAACACGCCGAAGCTCGGCGGCGACTACCGCGGCGGCACGATCGGCGCGTCGCCCGCGTACTCGTTCACCGCGCACGTCGTCGAGGTCGAGGTCGACGTCGAGACCGGTCGACTGACCGTGCCGCACGTGTGGATCGCGCACGACTGCGGCCGCGCGCTCAACCCGATGCTCGTCGCGGGCCAGATGGAGGGCTCGGCGTACATGGGACTGGCCGAAGCGCTGATGGAGGACCACGACGTCAACCGCTTCGGGCTGCACGCGGGCCCGTCGCTGCTCGACTACCGGATGCCGACGGCGGTCGACACGCCCGAGCTGCACGCGCTGATCGTCGAGAGCCTCGACCCCGAGGGTCCGTACGGCGCGAAGGAGGCCGGCGAAGGTCCGCTGCACCCGGTGCTGCCGGCGCTGTCGAACGCGATCTTCGACGCGGTCGGCGTGCGCATGCGCCACCTGCCGTTCACGATGCCGCGCGTGCTGCGCGAGCTGCGCGCCGCGGGCATCGATCGCCGCGCGCGCGAGCGCGCGCAGTCGCGGCGCGACGGCCGCGCGAGCACCGCGCTCCCCCACGCCGCACACGGAGGCGCGCGCTGATGCTGCGGATGCCTGAGTTCACGCTCGAGCGGCCGCGCTCGCTCGCGCAGGCGATCGCGCTCCTGTCCGAGCACGGGCCGGCCGCGCTGCCGATCGCCGGCGGCACCGACCTCGTGCCGAACCTGAAGCACGAGCTGTTCACGCCGAGCGTGCTCGTCGCGCTCGAGCACGTGCCGGAGCTGCGCGGCGTGCGCGTCGAGGACGACGGCGCGCTCTCGATCGGCGCGATGACGCGTCTCGCCGAGGTCGCGATCCACCCCGACGTCGTCGCGCGCGCGCCGGCGCTCGCGCAGGCCGCGTCGCTGGTCGCCGGACCGCAGCTGCGCACGATGGGCACGCTGGGCGGCAACGTGCTGCTCGACACGCGCTGCCAGTGGTACAACCAGACCTACTTCTGGCGCGAGGCGCTCGGCTTCTGCCTGAAGAAGGACGGCGCGCTGTGCCACGTCGTCGCGGGCGGACAGAAGTGCGTCGCGGCCGCGTCGAACGACACGGCGCCGGCGCTGATGACGCTCGGCGCGGTGCTCGAGCTCGAGGGGCCGGACGGTCCGCGCGAGGTCAAGCTCGACGAGTTCTGGGTCTCCGACGGGATCCGCAACAAGAAGCTCGCGCAGGGCGAGTTGCTCGTGCGCATCCGCGTGCCGGCGCAGCGCGCGGGACACCGCGGCGCGTACGGCAAGCTGCGCGAGCGCGGCTCGATCGACTTCCCGCTGCTCGGCGTCGCGGCGCGCGTCGACGTCGAACGCGGCGCGGGTGGCGACGAACGGATCGCCGCCGCCGATCTGTGCATCGTCGCGCTCGCCGCGCGGCCGCTGCGCGTCAAGCGCGTCGCCGAAGCGCTGATCGGCAAGAGCGCGCGCGGACCGGAGCTCGAGGCCGCGATCGAAGCGGTCGCCGACCTCGCGTACAAGCAGTGCCACCCGCTGGCGAACATCCCCGGCGATGCCGACTGGCGCAAGGAGATGGTGCCGGTCTACGTGCGGCGCACGCTCTTCGCCGCGGTGACGGGCAGCGGGCCCGTGCACCACGTGTAGCACCGCGCGGTGCGCGAGCGCGACGCTTGCGCCATGCGGTTCCTGGATGCGGCGACTGCGCTCCTGGACGAGCGGCCGAGAGTCGGATCGCGCGGCGCGGTTTGGCGCGCGCATGCGAGCTCACCCGCGACGGCGAGCAAGTGTGTGCGGCAGCACACGTTGGCGCGCGGCGACGCTGCGATCCGCGCCACGGCGGGCACGCGCGCGCGACGAGCGGCCTCGTTCTTGTTCGGGACTCGCGAGAGCCAGATCCCTGGCTCCAGAACCCCGAGGATGACACGCCCATGCATCGCCTTCTCTCCGCACAGCTGCTCTTGTTGGCTGCCTTCGTCGTCAGCTTCTTCTCGATCGGAGTCGCGCCTTCCGCGCAGTTCTCGGTCAATGGAATCCAACTCGCCAACGCGTCCGGACAACCGGTGACACCGACGCCGACGGTCGTCTCGCAGCCGGGTGCATCGCTGACCTACCGCAATCACTTCACCGTCGACGTCGTGGTCCGGTTCAAGGACGCCGAAGGCGAGGTCGTCGGCGAAGGGACGATTCCCGCCGGCGGCGGGGGCGACGCGCCGCACAACCTGCCTGCGGGTCAGTACACGATCAGCGCCAAGCAAGCGGGCCAACCCGACTCCTCGTTCCAGACGATCGGGAACCTGAGCGTCGTCAATCCGCTCGTCTTCGATCGACCGGCACGGCTCGCACGGATCCGGACGCAGCAGTCCCAGGTGTTCACTCCTTCAGGCCCGACGGCACGGTCCCTCCGCGTCAGAGCGCACGGATTCGGCGCCGGCTGAGCTCACGCGAGTGACAAAGTTCGCGCGGCCTGCGGCGCTGTGCCGCGGACCGCGCGCGCCCTAGAATCCGACCGGCTCGAGAACTCGAATGCGACGTGCGCTGCTCGGTTTGGCTGTCGGAGTGGCGCTCGTGCTCGTCGTCGTGATGCGTGCGTGCGGCGGCTCGACGGCGCCGAACGAAACGGCCGCGTCGAAGTCGAGTCCGACGCGATCCGACGCGACGACGGACGCGGAGCCGCACGAGGTCGACGCGGGCTCGACGGCTGCGGCGGAGCGTCATCCGGTCGGCGACGACGCGGCCGGCGCGCCGACGGAAGCTCAGGGCGCCGGCGCCGGCCGGCCGGCCTCCTCGGCGACCGTCGTCGCCGGTAGGTGCATCTGCGCCGGCGCTCCGGTGGTCGGCGCGGTCGTCCAGATCGCGGCCATCGCGACGCCGGACGACGACGCCCGGCGCGTGAGCGGCAGCTCGGACCGCTCTGGGGTCTTCTCGGTGAGCGTGCCCGGAGGCGGAGCGCGACAGCTGCTGTTTCGCTGCTCGGCGCCCGGATACGCGACGCGCGCTGCGACCCTCGAGGTGCGGGAAGGTCAAGCGGAGCTGCAGCTCGGCGACGTCCACATGCCGATCGCGTGCAGCATCGAGGGCTACGTGCGCACCGCAGACGGAGCACCGGTCGAGGACGTGATCGTCGTCGCCGAGGCGCAGGCGGAGCTTCCGAGGGATCTGCCGCACGGAACGATGTCCGTGCGCTCGACGCGATCGGATGCGCAGGGGCAGTACCAGCTCGCCGATCTGCCGGCCGCCCCGTGGCGACTGGTCGCGTCCAAGCCAGGGCTGCGCGAATCGGCGAAGTCCGAGATCGACGCGCGCGGCGGCGGCGTGCACCAGGCCGACTTCGTCGTCGAGCTGCTCGCGCCGATCGAGGGAATCGCAATGCTCGAGAACGGGAGCCCGGTACCCGGCGTCGGCGTCGCGGCCTTCGACGCGGCATCCGGGCGCCGCGTCTCGCTGCCGGTGCGCACGAGCGAGGAGGGTCGGTTCCACGTGCGACTCGGCGCGGCGGACCGCGCGCCGGACGACGTCGCGATCGGACTGTCCGACGACTCGCGCTACACCGCGACGCCCGTCGCGACGACCTGGGGCACGGCGGGCGTGACGCTGCTCCTGCGCGCGCGTCCTGCGGTCAGGCTGCGCGTCGTCGATGCCGCGAGCGGCGCCGACGTTGCGAGCTATGCGTATCGCCTGCACGCGACGCGCGAGCTCGGCGGTCGGCTCCAGCAGGCCGAACCCACCGATGGCGTGTGCGCGATCGATGTCGCGGATCCCGCCGCCACGTGGATCCACGTCCTGCCGCCCG
>SCVU01000141.1 GCA_004296785.1 Planctomycetota bacterium | reverse complement strand
GGCGGCGGCGAGCGCGGCCGCGGGCGCCGCGTGGCCCGGCACGAACTGCAGCGGTGCGGCGTGCGCGGGCTCGCCGCCGCGGCGCAGTCGCACGCGCAGTCCGGTCTGCGCGTCCTCGATCTCGAGCTCGGACAGGTCGCCCTCGCTCATCGCGCGCGCGAGTGCGCGGATGCGCTCGATCTCGCCGGACGGAGCAGGCGGCTGGGCGGGCTCGCCGGTGCGGGCGGGCGTGCGAACCGCGGATCGCTTCGCGGCCGTGGGCTTGGCTTTCTTGCTGGGCATGGCTCGGTGCCTCGGAGAGGCTCCCCGCATGGTAGTTCCCGGCACCGCGGGAACGCACGCATCTTCCGCCGCGCTCGTTACACGCGCGGGACGCGTGCGGCGGCGCCGCCGCGCGCGCGCCACGCGCCGCGCTTGCCGCCGCGCTTCTCGAGCAGCCGCACGCGCTCGATCTCGATGCGCGGGTCGAGCGCCTTCGCCATGTCGTACACGGTCAGCGCCGCGACGCACGCGCCGACGAGCGCCTCCATCTCGACGCCGGTCGAGCCGCGGCAGCGCGCGCTGCACACGAGCGCGAGTCGATCGGCCGAGCGCCGCTCGCACGCGACCTCGACCCAGTCGAGCGCGAGCGGATGGCACAGCGGCACGAGCTCGTGCGTGCGCTTGGCCGCGAGCACGCCCGCGATGCGCGCGATCTCCTCGACCGGTCCCTTCGGACCCGCGCCGCGCAGCACGCGCGAAAGCAGTCCGCGCGGGAACACGACGCACGCTTCGGCGCGCGCTTCGCGCAGCGTCGCGTCCTTCCCCGACACGTCGACCATGCGCGAGCGGCCGCCGCGCACGTGCGACAACGCGACAGCTTTTCCGGGCGCCGCGACCGGCGCGCGCGGGCTCTGCGCGTTCGACTTGCGTTTCCGAGGGGCTTTTGCCGATGCTTTCGCTCGTCGTTCCACGCTCCCGACCTTACCAAAGGGGGCTCGGCGCGACGCGCGCCCCCGACCGCCGCGCCGCCGTCCTCCTCGGTTCCACGCCATGTCCATCCGGCCCATGCTCTCGCTGCCGCTGCTCGCGGCGGTCTCCGCGCTGCTCGCTTCGCCGCGCCCGCTCGAATCCAACGCGCCGGCAGCCGTCGGCGGTTTCGCCGCGACGAGTTCCGCGTCCGCGCAGGATCCGTCGCTCCCGGGTTCGTCTCAGTCGGGGTCCTCTCAGGACGGCGCCGCGCTCGACGCGCTGCTCGCCGCGCAGGTCGCGGCCGCCGCGCAGCGCAACGCGGGCGAGCTCGCCGAGCAGGCGCTCGGCCTGCGCGACCTCGCCGGCGGATCGCCGTCGGGCGACGCCGCGCTCGACGCCGCGCTCGACCGCCGCCTCGCAGAGGTCGCGGCGGGCGGCGCCGACGTCGCGCCGCAGGTGCGGCTGTTCCTGACCACGTGCCGGCTGCAGGGGCTCGATCCCGATGCGGCGACGCTCGTCAAGACGCTGGCGCCGGTGCTGGCGGCCACGCAACCCGACCTGCGCGCGCAGGCGATCGCGCTGTGCGCGAGCCCGGCGTTCAAGCGCTTGGCGCCCGAAGCGCGCAAGGACCTCGTCGTCAGGCTGCTCGAGCTGTCGGCGGACGCCGCGCTCGAGCCCGAGCTGCGCATCGCCGCGTCGAAGAGCGCGTTCTCGATCGGCAGCGGCCAGCAGCGCCGCGACGCGCGCAAGCTGATGCTCGAGTTCAGCACCTCGGGCGAACCGAGCCTGCAGAGCCTCGGCGCGCTCGCGCTCGCCGACAGCGGCGACGACATCTCGGGCCAGCTGCGCGAGAAGCTGCAGCGCATCGCGCTCGCGCCCGGCGAGCGCGGCGAGCTCGCGCGCGCGCACCTGCGCAACGCCGAGACGCTGCGCGCGCTCGAGCGCAAGTACCGCCAGCTCGAGGACAAGGACAGCGGTCAGCTCCCGCCCGAGCTCGCCGAGATCCAGGCCGTGATGGAGATGGTCCACGCCGAGCACCTGTTCGGCGACAAGTTCGACGACGAGATCCTGTTGGACGCCGCGCTCGACGGCATGCTCGGCGTGCTCGACGAGCACTCGACCTACATGGATCCGAAGCAGTTCAAGCAGTTCAACCAGGAGCTCGAGGCCGAGTACGGCGGCATCGGCGCGTACGTCGGCATCGACCCCGACGACGACATCTTCTCGATCACGCGGCCGATCTACTCGGGCCCGGCGTACAAGGCCGGCCTGCAGACCGACGACAAGATCGTGCGCATCGACAACTGGCCGACGCTGGGCAAGGAACAGGACGAGATCATCAAGCGCCTGAAGGGCAAGCCCGGCACGCCGGTGCGCCTGTACATCTGGCAGCGCGGGATGGATCCGGGCCTGATCGAGCGCCCGACCGAGGAGATGGCGATCGACATCACGCGCGCGCAGATCGCGATCCCCGCGGTGTCGGCGCAGATGCTGCCGGGCAACATCGGGATGGTCGAGCTCAAGGAGTTCAGCCGCGTCGCGTCGAGCTCGCTGCGCAAGTCGCTGACCGAGCTGCAGGCGCAGGGCATGACCGCGCTGATCCTCGACCTGCGCCGCAACTCGGGCGGCCTGCTCAACGAGGCCGTCAACGTCGCGTCGCTGTTCCTGCCGCGCGGCAAGGTGATCACGTCGACCGACAGCCGCGTGCAGCCGTCGCAGCGCTATCGCTCGAGCGGCGAGATGCTCGTGCCCGACGAGATCCCGATCGTGATCCTGACCAGCCGCTTCACCGCGTCGGCCGCCGAGATCGTCAGCGGCGCGCTGCAGGACCACAAGCGCGCCGAGCTCGTCGGCGAGCGCACGTTCGGCAAGGGCTCGGTGCAGAACCTGCGTCCGATCGCGGGCTTCCCCGAGGAGCCGTTCGAGGACGAGAACCGCAACGAGCAGTGGGACAACTGGGAGAAGTTCGAAGACAAGAACGGCAACGGCGAGTTCGACTTCGGGCCGCGCGTCAAGCTGACGATCGCGCAGTACCTGCTGCCGTCCGGCCGCTCGATCCACAAGCAGATCGACCGCGACCGCAACGTGATCTTCGAGGGCGGCATCAAGCCCGACCACGCGGTGGCGCTCGAGCGCGGCGAGTCGTGGAAGTACGAGGAGCGGCTGCGCATCGCGCGCCTCGAGAAGCTGCCGCGCGACTGGGTCGACCAGCACTGGGCGACGCACCGCGAGCTGCTGCGCACGCTGGCCGTGTTCGACGCGAACGATCCCAACCGCTACCCGGACTTCGACGCGTTCTACGCGAAGTGCAACACGCCGCTGTCGCAGGACGACGTGCGCGAGCTCTTGCGCGGCGAAGTGCGCCGGCGCGTGCAGGACGATCGCGGCGCCGAGTTCCCGCTCGGCGACTTCGAGGACGATCGCCAGGTGCAGGCCGGCGTGAAGGTCGTGCTCGAGAAGCTCGGCCGCAAGACGACCGACGTGCCCGAGTACGCGGCGACGATCACGCAGGATCCGCTCGAGAAGGGCGCCAGCGACAAGCTGGTCGCCGACGTGCGCAGCCACCTGTCGGGTCAGCAGTCGGAGAAGGTGCGCCAGGCGCTGATCCAGGAGCTGCCGAAGCTGCAGGAGATGCTGTCGGCGGCGAACCTCGACCCGAGCAAGCTGTCGGGCGCGGACCTCGAGACGCTCGCGGCGTTCCTCGCGAAGCTGAAGAGCGCCGAAGGCACGCCGGACAAGTAGCGCGGCGGCGGCGCGGCGCGTCGAGCAAGGACGCGCGACCTCGACTACGATCGAGCGCATGCGCGCCGCGCTCACCTCACGTCTCGCCGCCGTGTTCGGCAGCGCGGCGCTGTTCCTCCTGCTCTGCGGCGGCTCCTGCCAGGTCGCGACCTCCTGGTGCAGCGACGCGCACTGCACGGACGGCTGCGGCTGCGACGGCGGCACCTGCTGCACGGCGGGGACCTGCTGCGACACGGTCAGCGCGGACGCACCGGCGCCGATCGACGCGGTGATCGTCACGACGAGCGCGCTCGGCGAGGAGCGCGCGTGGCTGGACGCGCACGGTCGCGTGGTGCGGCTCGACGCGATCCGCTACGCGCCGCAGCGCTGACGCGGTCAGCCCGATCCGCGGTGGATCGGACTCTCCTCCGCCATCCGCGACAGCGCCGGCAGCACGAGTTCGCGCACGAGGATCACGACCGACGCGGTCAGCGGCAGCGCGATCAACACGCCGAAGAACCCGAACGCGACGCCGCCCGCCATCAACGCGAACAGCACGATGATCGGGTGCAGCCCGAGCGAGTCGCCGAGGATCTTCGGCAACAGCACGTAGCCCTCGAGGATCTCGGCCAGCCCGAACACGAGCCCGCACTTCCACAGCGCCGGCACCAGTCCCCCGTCGATCGTCGACACGAGCAGCGCGCCGACGAAGCCGGCGAACGCGCCGACGAACGGCACGAGGCCGAGGAAGCCGGAGCCGAGGCCGAACAGCAGCGCGTACGGCAGCCCGCACATCCACATGCCGAGTGCGAGGAACACGCCCTTGATCAGGCACACGAGCAGGCGGCCGCGGAAGAACGACGCGAGCATCTGCCCGATCTGATCGCCGATGCGCAGGATGCGCACCTTCTCCGAGCGCGGCAGGTAGCGCGCGACGAACGCGTTGACGCGCTTGAGCTCGAACAGCAGGAAGTACGCGTAGATCGGCACGAGCAGCAGGAGCAGCAGGAACGCGAGCACGTCGCCGAAGAACGCGATCAGCCAGGTGCCGGCGCTGCCGGCCGCCGCGAGGCCGGCGCCGCTGACCTTCGCCGCCTGCTCCTTGTCCTGGCCGAAGTTGCGCACGAGGTCGTCGAACCAGTGCTTGACCGTCGGCCAGTCGGGCAGCGCGAGCGTCGGCGAGATCTTGCCGAGCCACGCGTCGATCGCGGTCTTCGCGCTCTCGAACTGGCCCTTCAGCTGATCGGCCAGCGTCGCGTTCTGCAGCACGTCGCGCGCGAGGCTGCGCCCCTGCGTCCACAGACCGAGCGCGAGCAGCCCGCAGCCGAGGAAGCCGACCAGGAAGATCAGATTGACCGCGGTGCGCCGCTTGAACCCGCGCGCCTCGAGCCGCACCACGAGCGGGTGCAGGATGTACGCGCACAGGTAGCCGAGCAGCAGCGGGTTCAGCACCGCGCGGATCGTCCACGCGAACCACAGCACGAGCGCGAACAGCACCAGCAGGGCCAGGTTGCGGCGCGTCGGGCTGAGTCGTTCGAGCATGCGAAGTGGATCCGTCGTGGGGACTAGGCCTCGCGCAGCGGATCGAGCGACGCCGGGAGCTCCGGCTGATAAGCCGTCGCGAGCTCGGCGTCGAGGTCGTAGCCGTCGCGGAAGTCCTCGAGCGTGTCGCTGTCCTGGCGCCGCAGCAGTTCCGCGTCGACGAGCAGGAACACGACGCGCCCCCAATCGAGCGTCGAGCGGATCCCCCAGCGCCGCCACACCTCGGCGCCGAGCGGGCCGAAGGTCTCCAGCGCGAGCTTGCGCAAGCTGTCGAGCACCTCGCGGCCGCTGACGTGGCGCGCGGTGCCCTCGGCCTTCTCGCGACCGGTCTGGCGCACCGCCTGTTCGAGCGCCTCGAACAGGAAGCGGAACGCCTCGGGCGCGAAGCGGCCGTCGTGGATCGCGAGCGCGTGAATTTCGTCGGGCAGGCCCACGGGGATCGCCGGAGTGTAGCGGTCGGCCCGGCGCGGTTCACGGACGCGCGAGGCTGGTAGGCTGGAGCGCATGCTCGCCCTGGCCCTGCCGCTCCTCGCCGCGGTGGACGTCCTCTACGCCGCTGAAGTCACGACGAAGTCGATCCGCCGCATCGACGCGACGACCGGAGCGCTGCTCGGCCACGCGCTCGCACCGGGGCAGCTCGCGAGCGAGTGCTTCGCGCTCGGCAACGACGGACTGCTGTACGTGTACGACCCCGCGGGCATCGCGATCCGGCGCGTCGACCCGCTGACCGGCGCGCAGGTCGGTGCGTTCACGTTGGCGCCGGGTGTCGCGCCGACCTCGCTCGCGATCAGCGGTTCAGGCCTGCTGTTCGTCGCGAACGCAGCCGGCATGTTCGCGTTCGACGCGGCGAGCGGAGCGTTCGTGGCGAATGGCGCGCCGTACCCGTACTCGCGCGTCGTGCGCGCTCCGACCGGCGACGTGTTCGCCTGCGGCGACGACGAATGGGGTGCGTACATCGATCGCTTCGACGGCGCGACCGGCGCGCTCGTCACGACGACGCACTGGATTCCGCACTGGCCGAGCGGCGGCCGCTATCGCGACCTCGCGTTCCAAGCGAGCGGCGATCTCGTCGCAGTTTTCGTCCCGTGGTCGGGGAGCGCCTACATCGAGGACTGCCCGCCGCCGGTCTTCGCGCTGTGCGCGACGGGAACGCCGGCGCTCACGATCGGGCTCCAGGCGGCGCTCGCCGCGAACACGGACGGCAGCGCGTTCCTGTTCGGCAAGCAGCAGGGCACGTTCGGGATCCAGCAGCTCGCCACGCCGAGCGCGGCGCAGCTCGCGTGGCTGCCGCTGTCCGGAGTCGTCGACCTCGAGTTCGAGCGGCCGTTCGACTGCAACGGCAACGGCACGGTCGATGCGGCGGACATCGCGAGCGGGACGAGCGGCGACTGCAACGGCAATGGCCGGCCCGACGAGTGCGACCTCGCGTTCGGTTCGTCGCTCGACCTCGACGCCAACCTCGTCCCCGACGAGTGCGCGCTGCTCACGTCGAACGTCGCGACGGCTTCGATCGCCGCGCAGGGCGCGCAGTCGCTCGCGCTTAGCGCGGGCTCGGTGCACGCGGGTCGCGCGTACCTGCTGCTCGGCTCGACGACCGGCACGGCGCCGCCGCTCGCGATCGACGGGCTCGCGCTGCCGCTCGCGCTCGACGCGTACTTCGCGTTCACGCTCGCCAACCCGAACAAGCCGCCGCTTTCGAGCTCGTTCGGCGTGCTCGATGCGGCCGGCGCTGCTCAGGCGACCGTGCAGGTCCCGCCCGGCACGAGCGCGGCGCTCGCCGGCCTACACCTGTGGCACGCGAGCGTCGTGATCGCGCTCGCTCCGACGCCGCACGCGGCCGCGACGAGCAACGCGGTCGGGCTCACGCTCGTCCCCTAGCGCACGTCCGCTCGCGCTCGTTCCTCAGCGCGCTCGTTCCTCAGCGCGCGCGCCCGCGGCGCGGCGCGACGCGCGCCTCACTCCGCCAGCGCCGCGAGCCCGCGCTCGAGCGCCTGCTCGGGCGCGAGGTTCGAGCCGATGTCGACGCAGGCCTGCGCGAGCTCGAGCAGGCGCCGCTCGGCCAGCGCCGCGCGCCGCGCCGGCCACGCCGCGGCGAGCGACGCGCCGAGATCGCCGTGCACGAGCGCGTCCAGCGGCGCGCCGCTGCCCGCGCGCCACGCATCGTGCAGCAGCGCGTGCGCCTGCGCGAGCAGCCACGCCGCGCGCTCGCGGTCGCGCGCGCGCTCGGTGCCCGCGCGCAGCTCGAGCTCGAGTTCCCACAGCTCCTGCTGCACCTCGCCCGCGCGCCGCGCGCCGCGCAACACGTCGAACAGGATCGCGCGCGACTCGGGCGCGCTGCGCGCGAGCAGCTCGAGCGCGGCGCCCGGCGCGCCGCGGCTCCAGCGCGCCGCGAGCTCGGCGCGCGCACCGGCATGGCCGTGCGCGGCGAGCACCTCGCGCGTCACCGCGGCTCCCGGCGCCGCGCACGCGAGCACGTGCGCGCGGCTCTGGATCGTCGGCAGCAGCCGATCGGGCCGCGAAGTCTCGAGCACGAGCAGCGTCCCCGGCGCCGGCTCCTCGAGCGTCTTCAAGAGCGCGTTCTGCGCGTGGTTCTGCCCGTGCGCCATGCGCTCGGCCTCGCGCAACAGCACGATGCGCCAGCCGCCCTCGGCGCTCTTCAGCGCGAGGAAGTTCTCGATCCACTCACCCGGCGCGTCGTCGCCGCCGCTGACCCACGCGACCGGGATGCGCTCGACCTCGGCCGCCAGCGGATCGAGCACGAGCAGGTCGGCGTGCGAACCGACCGCGACGCGCCGGCACGGCCCGCACGCGCCGCACGGCTCGCCAGGTCCGCGCGCGCACATCAGGCCGGCGGCGAGCCAGCGCGCGGCGAGCCACTTGCCCGAGCCAGCGGGGCCGGTGAACAACAGGAAGTGCGCGAGCCGCTGCGCGCGCGCCGCGCGCCACAGTCCGCGCACGAGCTCCTCGTGTCCGCGCGGCAGCTCGAGCGCGTTCGCGGCTTCGGTGACCGCTCTAGAGGATGCCACGCACGGCCTCCCACACCTGCGCGGCGACGCGCTCGGTCGGCAGCGACGCGTCGATCGCGGCGACGCGACCGCCGAACGGTTTCTCCTCTGCGAAGCGCCGGTAGGCGGCGGCGACGCGCTCGTGGAACGCGCGCCCCTTCGCCTCGATGCGATCGCGCTCGGCACCGCCGCGCCGCGCGAGCGCGACTTCGACCGGCGCGTCGAGGATCAACACGAGATCCGGCGCGGGCTCGTTCGCCCAGCGCTTCAACAGTTCGACGACGCGCTTCTCGCCGACCGCGCCCGCGACGCCCTGGTACGCCCACGTCGACGGATGGAAGCGCTCGCACACGACGTCGCGGCCGGCGGCGAGCGCGGGTGCGACGAGCTCGTCGAGCATCTGGCGGCGCGCGGCCGCCATCAGCAGCGCCTCGACGGCCGGCGCGAGCTCGTACTGCTTGCCGAGCGCGACCGCGCGGATCGCCTCGCCGGCCTTGGTCGAGCCGGGCTCGCGCAGGTGCAGCGGCTGCGCGCGCCCGGCGCGTTCGAGCTCGCCGCACAACCGCGCCGCGAGCGTGCTCTTGCCGCAGCCGTCGACGCCGTCGAGCACGAAGAAGCGCGCGCGATCCCGGGGCGGCGACTTGCTCATCGATGCCGAGTATGCGCTCGGTCGCGCCGGCGCTCTAGCGCGCACTCGCGCGGCGCGCTCAGGGGTCGATCGCGATGCTGCGGATGCGCGCGGAGACCGGGCGCGGCCCGGCTGCGCTCGCGGCCTCGACCCAGTTCGTCGCGGACAGCAGCACTTCGACGAAGAGCTCCCCCTGTGCCGCTTGCGGCAGCTCGAACTCGACGTCGGCGCGCGGATCTTCGCCCGGCGCCGGCGCGTGCACGGCGGCGCGGCCGAGCTCGCGACGCGGCGCGGCGCCGGCCGCGGACGCGACGAGCTCGAGCGGATACAACCCGCTGTCGGCGGGCAGCCGCTCGAACTCGACGCGCAGCCGCGTACCTTCGCCGCGCGCCAGCGCGACGTACGCGTGCTTGCCGAGCGTGCCGTCGCC
>SCVU01000140.1 GCA_004296785.1 Planctomycetota bacterium | reverse complement strand
AGCAGGGGGCCCAGCCGGATACTCGATGTTGCCTTCGCGGCGAACGAGAGCAGTACGTAGGTGTCGTGACGGCGCAACTGCGAGTCCGGGACGAAGGCGTAGTCCCAGCCCAGCGCCTCAGCCCGGGCGACGTCCGTCGCGAACCGGTCAGGGGTCGCGAAGTCGAAACGGTTGAGGCCGAAGGCAGGTGCGCTCACCGTGGCATGGTGTCCGATCCGTCGGGTCAGCACAAACTCGGGTGTGGCACAGTGTGCCTGAAGGATGGGCCTCGTAAGGTGGTGGGCATGCGGGGAATCGTGCTGGCCGGGACGACGAGCGGTGTGGGGAAGACCACGCTGACCACCGGCGTGATCGGCGCACTGAGGGCGCGAGGGCTCACGGTCGCACCGTTCAAGGTCGGCCCTGACTACATCGACCCCACATATCACGCGAAGGCGGCCGGGCGGCCGTGCCACAACCTCGATTCGTGGATGCTGTCGCATGACGCGCTCCGCGATGTGTTCCGGCGCGCAACGGTGAGTTCTGACTTTGCCGTCGTCGAGGGCGTGATGGGGCTCTTCGACGGGCGTTCCAGCAGCGACGAGATCGGGAGCACGGCCGAGGTGGCGAAGTTGCTGGGCTTGCCGGTCGTCCTGGTGGTCGACGCGGCGAAGGTTGGGCGCAGCGTGGCAGCGCTGGTTCTCGGTTATCAGCAGTTCGACCCGGACCTCCGGATGGCCGGCGTGATCCTCAACAACGTGGGCAGCGCCAACCATGCGGCGATCTGCCGTGAGGCGATCCTCGCCGCGACGGGGTTGCCGGTATTCGGCGCGCTCACTCGGGACGAGGCGTTGCGAGCGCCGGAGCGTCATCTCGGCCTAGTGCCAACGGTCGAGGGGCGACTCGCGGAGTCGTACTTCGAGGCTGCCGCGAACAAGGTGGCGGAGCAGGTGGATGTGGCCGCTCTGCTCGAAGCCGGGGCCACACCCTCGATGTCATCGTGGACACCTCCCGGGGGACTGTGGCCCGCGAGCGCGCCGACAGCCAGAGTGCCGATCGCAGTGGCCCGGGACGAGGCGTTCAGTTTCGTGTACGCCGAAAACCTCGCCCTCCTCGAGGCGTGGGGGGCCGAGGTCATCCCGTTCAGCCCGTTGCACGACACACGCGTGCCGGACGGCGCGCGTGGGGTGTTGATCGGGGGTGGGTTCCCGGAGTTGTACGCGGAGGCGTTGGCCTCGAACCGCCCCATGCTGGAGTCCGTGCGCGAGGTGGCCGGTCGAGGTGTCCCGGTGTACGCGGAGTGTGGCGGTTTGATGTACCTCGGGGAGTCGCTGACGGATGGCGAGGGGCGGGCGCATGCGCTCGCGGGCGTGGTACCGGTGCGGTCCTCGATGTCGCGTGCGCGGCTCACGCTTGGCTATCGCACGGCGACCGCACGAGCCGACGGGCCACATGTGGCTCGCGGTCAGACCGTGCGCGGGCATGAGTTCCATTGGTCCACTCTGGAGGCTGCACCCAGCGTGGACAAGGCTGCGTACGACCTTGCTGAGGAGGGCACCATCGAAGGGTATGTGCGCGGGAACGTCTGGGCGTCGTACGTGCACCTGCACTTCGCGTCAGACGTGGGGCTGGCGCCACGCCTCGTCACGACGTGTGCCGCCGAACGCTAGCGGTCCAGCACTTCGCGCGAGGGGTCACGGGCTGGGTCGCGGGCGGGTAGGACGTCTGCCACCCACACGCCGGTCTTCCAGCGCGGCACGGGCGTCTCGCAATCCTCCTGCGGGACGAACTTCGATGGTTCGACGAAGGTCATCTGGTGGATGTAGCGCGGGCAGTTCGCGAAGACCTCGCGGACTTGGACGCGGACGATGAACTGGGCCTCGGGGTACTCCGTGAGCAACGGGTCGTCCAGGCTGATCGACGCGACGCCGTTCACGCGCATGCGTGAGCGCACTTCGAAGTCGATGAACAGCATGCCCACCTCGTGCGTCTGTGCGACGTTGCCCATCGAGAGGTACATGCCGTTGCCGTCATAGTTCGGGAACGCGAGGGTGTGGTCGTCGACGACGCGGACGAAGCCGGGCGCGCCGCCCTTGTAGGAGCAGTTGGCGTGGCCCTCGGCATCCACGGTGGCGAGGAAGAACATCGGCATGCGTCCGATGAATTCGCGGTCGCGATCCGTGAAGGTGTCGTGGACGATGGCTTCTTCGAGGCGGTCTGCGAGCCGCCTCGTGTCGAAGGTGTCCTGCAGCTGGCGGTTGCCCTCGTGGTACATCTCGGTCACGTGTCACCTCGGATCTCGCCTGAGGCGAGTGCTAGAACGGCAACTCAAGGCCGATGCCCGCGGCGCGGGCCTTCTGGAGGACGTACGCGCTGGCCGCGGCATCCTCGATGCCGATGCCCTGGCTCTCGAAGAGGGTGATGGCGTCCGCTGACGGTCGCCCCTTCACTTCGCCGCTCACGACCTGATGGAGTTCGCGAGCCTGCCGCCAGCGGAAAGTTCCCCGCTCTACGGCCCATATGAGTTCGCCGCACTCGATCTGGGCCTGCTCGAGGTTGTCGACGACGACGAGGGCAGAGCGCTGGATCGTGGTGTCGTCGACCTCGCGCTTCATCCATGAGTTCGAGCCGGCGGCAACGACGCAGGTGCCGGGTTCGAGGAGTGCGCCGTCAAAGACTGGCTCGCGGGCGCTCGTGATCGCGATGACGATCTGCGAGCCGCGGATGCACTCCTCGGTGGTGGCCACGGGGACGACGCTCACACCGAGGCGTGTCGCCATCTCGGCGGCGAACGATTCACGTTTCCCGGCGTCGCGGCTGAAGACTTTCACGGTCTTCACGGGGCGGACGGCGCAGATCGCCTCGATCTGGGTGATGGCCTGACGGCCCGTGCCGATCATGCCGACCACCGAGGCATCCGGGGCAGACATGTGTTTTACGGCGACACCGCTAGCCGCCCCGGTGCGGATCCAGGCAAGTGTGCCGGGCTCGAGCACCGCATCCAGCCGTCCGGTCTCGGTGTTGTAGAGCAGTGTGGCGGTGGAGTGGCGGACGGCATGCGCCTGCGCTTCCAGAACGGTACCGCCCATGATCGTGGCGCCGGCCTTCCCGAAGCGGAACCGCTGGCGCGGCAGGTTCTCCACGCTGCCGCGTGACTCCTGCATGAAGAGCTCTTCGAGGACAGTGACGCACTCTCCCATCGGGAGGAGGCGTCGGACGTCGTCGTTGGTGAGGAAGAGGGCCATGTGAGTCCTGACTGGTTTGATGCGTGCGGCCACGAATTTCCTGTGCGGTGGCGGCTACCGCCCCTTGAACTCCGGGGCGCGCTTCGCGAGGAAGGCGGCGACACCCTCGCGGTGGTCCTCGGTGAGACGAGTGAGCGCCTGCCCGCGGGAGGCGAGGGGGAGGTGTTCCCAGAGGTCAGTCTGGTAGCCCTGGTGGATGAGTTGCTTGACGATCCCCATGGCGTACACGGGGCCACGGGCGAGCAGGGCGGCCTTCTCCAGGGTGAAGTCCATCAGCTGGTCGTCCGGCGTGACCCAGTTCGCGAGGCCGATGCGGTAGGCCTCCTTGCCGTCGATCGGCAGTCCGGAGTACTGCATCCACAGTGCGTTCGACATGCCGACGAGTTTCGGCAACTGCCAGGCGCTGCCGTCCGCTGGCACGAGGCCGTTGCGGATGAACGCCTCGTTGAACCGCGCGCTTTCGGCGGCGACGCGGAAGTCGCACGAGATCGCGATGCCGCAGCCGAGGCCGTAGGCGTGGCCGTTCACGGCGGCGAAAGACGGCTTGTCCAGGTTGTGCAGTGACCGGACGATCTGCGGCCCTCGTGCGCCGCGTTCGGCCTCGCGGGCGGTGTACATGGCGTCGAGGTCTTCCCACGGCGTGGCCGGCCTCTCCTCGTTGGCGGCCTTGGCGGCGTCGGCCGCGTCGATGCGGCTGGCGAAGGAGCGCACGTTGGCGCCCGAGGAGAAACCGCGGCCGGCACCGGTGATGACGAGGCAACGGGCGGTGGGGTCCGTCCGGAAGCGCTCCACTTCCTCGGTGAGGGCAGGGAGGAGTTCGTCGCCGAGGGCGTTCAGGACCTCTGGGTGGTTCATGGTCAGCAGGCGGACGCCCTTGACCGGGTTGTCCACGAGCAGTTTGTCAGTCATCGGCGGCCTCCTGAGCCTGGCGGGTGGTGCCCACAGCGGGCGGAATCCGACGGATCATATGGGGCATGTCACAGAGCGAGCGGGCGGCTAGCCTGAGCCTTGGGCCGTAGCCGGTACGCCTTGTCCGATGTGGAGCGAAGGTCAACGTTGTGACTGCACCCGCGCAATCGCCGCCGCCAGGGTCGGAGCCGTCTCCAGGTGCGCCGGAGCGACGCTTCTTCGCGGGGCCGCAGTCGCGGGCCGCGGAGTTGTGGTGGGCGCTCGGGATCTTCTTCGAGTTCTTCCGCGGATTCCGCGTGCTGCATTTCGTGGGGCCGTGCGTCACGGTGTTCGGTTCGGCGCGGTTTGGCCGGGGCGAGCACCGTGCCGGCCTTCGTCCAGCCGACCACGCTGCCCGACGGGGCGAACGTGAAGCCGACCAGGTCCGGCAGCATCGGGCTGGCGGGCAGCGACTCGAAGTGGGCCGGCCACTGAGCGGCGACCGGGGCGAGGAAAAATGCGAGCGAGAGCAGCGAAGCGAGCGTCTCGCGCGCTCGGCGAGCGTGAACGCGCATTTCGGCAATCGTACCACGCGTTGCAGCGCGCGGCGGAGCGCGCGGCGCGCCGCCGCTACCAGTTGCACAGCGTCAGCGCGAGCCCGTTCGACAGCTGCAGCGAGGTCGGGAACGCCGCGCCGAAACGCGCCGCCTGCAGGTACAGCTTCACGCCGACCAGCGCGGCGTCGGGGTTGATCTGCCCGCCGAAGTGCGCGCTTCCGCTCGCGTCGAAGGCCAGCGGGACGCTGAGCCAGCTCAGCGGATTCACGAGCAGCTCGACGCCGAACACGGGCAGCGCGGCCGGCGCGGTGCCGACGACCAGCGCGCCGGGCCCGGCGCCGCTGCCGCCGCCGACGTCGAGCGCGTACGGCAGTCCGACGCCGGTCGTCGCGCTCGCGGCGAGCGCGAGCGGCGCGGGACCGCTGCCGGCGCCGTAGCTCGCGAACCCGCACGGCGCGGTCTGCTGCACTTCGAACGCGCGCAGCTCGCCGACGCTGATGTAGTTCAGCGCGCCGTGCGGATCGCCGTACAAGCGGATCGCGCGCGCGAACAGCGGCGGGAACTCGAACGTCCAGCGCTGGTAGCTCGGCCCCTCGGGCTCCGGCTGCGACGGCAGCGCGACGACGCCCGCGATCGGGTTCCAGTTGCCGAGCTCGTCCTGCGCCTGCAGTTGCAGCGAGTCGAAGCCGCCGCCCGCCGCCGTCGTCAGTCCCTCCTGGAACTCGAGCTTCGACAGCAGCCGCTTGGCCGGCCACTTGTATCCGATCCAGTCGTCGCCGGCCCAGATCGGAGTGTGCTGCGTGTCGAACTGCGCGAGCGCGCTCGCCGAACCCGTCTGCGGCAGCGTGCCGTTGCGGATCGTGTTGATGCCCTTCGAGCCCGCGCCGGTCGGCGCCGGCGGCGAGAGCGACGTGATGTGCGCGACCACCGTCGCGCTGGTCGTGATGTCGAGGTGCTTGCCGGGCAGCGGCGTCGGCGTCAGCAGCCGCGCGCGCAGCTCGGCGCAGCTGATGTAGCCGGTGCTGCCGCCGGGCGTGCCGCGCACGCGGATCGCGTCGCCGACCTCGGGATCGAACCACAGCTCGTAGCTCTCGAACGCCACGCCGTCGAATCCGGGCTGCTGCGCGAGCGCGAACGGGTACGGCGGCGCGATGCGCAGGTTCTGCACGGGCTTCCACACGCCGTTCGCGCGCACCTCGACCCACAGGCTCTCGAACCAGCCGCCGTCCGCGTTGTGCAGTCCCTCCTGGAACTGCACGCCGACGAAGCGCGCGTCGGGATCGAGCGCGACGTACGCGTCGAGCCCGATCCAGTCGTCGAGCCCCTGATCGCCGCCGTGCGACGTGTCGAACTGCCGGCTCGCGGTGTTCGAGCCGACCGGCGGCACGATCTTGTCGCGGATCACTTCGATGTCGAGGTTGCCGCTGCCCTGCGACTGCGGCGGGAACAGCGCGTCGACGCGCGAGATCGGCTGCATCTCGCCGCTCGGATCGGCGACGACGCCGTGCGGATAGACCCACGCGCTCGCGCTCGACGTCGCGCCCTGGCTGTCGGTCGCGGTCAGGTTGATGCGGTACGCGTACGACTCGCCGGGCTCGCCGTGCGACGTGATCGCGAAGGTCGGCTCGGCGTCGGTCGACAAGAACACGCCCGGGTGCAGGTGATTGCCGTGCAGCAGGTCGACGCTCCATTGCCGCGCGAGCGCGCCGTCCTCGGCGTCGTCGGCGCTGCCCTTCAGCACGAGCGACACCGGCGGCTCGACCAGCGTGCCCTGCAGCGGCTCGGCGATCGCGACGAGCGGCGGCGCATTGCCCGCGTGCACGACCGTGCTCCACGTCGCGTGCGCACCGAAGCTGTCGGCGACGTCGAGTGCGACGGTGTACGCGCCGGCCTGCGCGTACGTGTGCTGCGCGAGCGCGGTCGTCGCGGGCGCGCTGCCGTCGCCGAAGTTCCACGTGAACACGGGCGTCTCCGCCTCCGGGTCGTACGACGCGCTCGCGTCGGCGACGATCGACAGCGGCAGCGGTCCGTGCGGCGGCGCGACGCTGGCGAGCGCGACCGGCGTCAGGTTCGAGCCGTAGCGCAGGCGCGCGAGCTGCGACGTCGTCGCGCCGTAGGTCAGGAACCACACCTCGCCGGTCAGCGGATGCGTCTCGAGGTCGACGAGCGGGACCGACAGCACGCCGAAGTCGTACACCGCCGATGCGTTTCCGGTCTGCGCATCGAACGCGAGCGTCTTGACGAAGCGCTGGCCGTAGTCGGCGAAGAACATCCGCCCGGCGTACGCGGCCGGGTACGCGGACGCGCCCGGGATCGCGCCGGCGATCGCGCAGTTGCCGAGGAACCCGCCGCTCTGCGCAGCGCCGTCCGCATCGAAGTGAATGCCCGGCGGCGACACGACCCACGGCAGGCTGTGGTGCCACGCGAGCATCGGCGCGCGCAGCGTGCCGGCGAGCGGGCTCGAGCAGATCGGGAACGCGGGGTTCGCCGGTTGGTACGCGGTGTACGCGCTCTGCAGCACCGTGCCCTCGACGCACGGCCAACCGAAGTTGTCGCCGCGGCGCACGAAATCGAGCTCTTCCCACTCGGCCCAGCCGACGTCGGCGACGACGAGCTCGCCCGGATCGCCGGCGGTTGGATCGGAGCTGCCGCTGCCCGGCAGCAGCAGCGCGCGGAACGGATTGCGCAGGCCGAGCGCCCACACGCGGCTCGCGTGGCTGGCGGGATTGCCGTCGTAGAACGGATTCGACGCGAGGCCGAGGCCGGTCGCGGGATCGATGCGCAGCACCTTGCCCGCGAACGAGCGCAGATCCTGCGAGCGGAACGTGCCCGAGTCCTCGACCGCCGGCGTGGGCCCGAGCTTGCCCGTGCCCGCGTGCAGGAAGTTGTCGAAGCCCGGCGCGTCGTTGCCGCCGGTGTCGACGAGCTCGTCGTGCGCGCCCTCGCCGGCGCAGACGAACAGCGTGCCGTCGCTGCCGAAGACCAGCGAGCCGTTCGAGTGCGTGCCGCTGAGCGACGCGATCGCGTCGGGCACCGAGCCGTCGGGCAACTGGTTGCCGAGCAACACCTGCCGCGTCGCCGGATCCGCTTGCCACTGCCCGCCGGGCGCGTGCACGCGATAGCGCGTCAGCCGGCTGAACGAGTACGGCCCCTGCGGCACGACCGGCACGTCCTGGCCGTACACCGGCGAGACCGTGTAGAGCAGATAGATCCACGACTGCTCGGAGCCGTCGGGCTGGAACCCGGGCTGCAACGCGACGCCGAGCAGGCCGCGGTCCCAGTCGTTGTTGACCTCGGCGATCAGGTCGACGACCGGCGCGCTCTGCGGCACGCCGTCGTGCAGCACGAGCACGCCGCCGCGCTTCGTCCACGCGATCGCGCTGCCGGACGGAGCGAACGCGAAGCCGACGACGCCTTGGATCGCCGGACCGACGGGCAGCGCCTCGAAGTGCGCCGGCCACTGGGCCCGCAGCGGAAGTGCGAGAGCTGCGATCGCGAGCAGCGCCAGCGGCCGCACGCGCGCTCGACGAGCGGGGACGCGCATCGCAGCAATCCTACATCGCTCGCGCGCGCGCGGTGCCGGCGCCTACCAGTCGCACAGCGCGAGCTCGAGCCCGTTCGACAGCTCGAGCGAGTCCGGGAAAGCAGTTCCGAAGCGCACCGCCTGGAAGTACAGCTTCGCGCCGGCGAGCTGCGGGTCGGCCGAGAACTGCCCGTACACGCGCGCGGCGCCGTTGGCGTCGAACGCGAGCGGCTGCAGCACCCAGCCGCTCGGGTCGACGAGCACCGTGCCGCCGAACACCGGCAGCGCGGCCGCGGCGGGGCCGTACGCGAGCAGGCCGGGGCCGGAGCCCTGCGCGCCGCTCGCCTCGACGCCGACCGGCAGCCCGATGCCGGTCGCGGCGACCGCGGACAGCTGCAGCGCGCCGGCGCCGCTCGCGCTCGCGTAGCTCGCGGCGCCGCAGTTCGCCGGCTGCTGCACCTCGAACGCGCGCAGCTCGCCGACGCTGATGAAGTTGGCCGAGCCGTGCGGATCGCCCGCCAGCCGGATGCCGTGCGCGAACAGCGGCGCGAACTCGAACGCGCAGCTCTGGTAGTGCGGGCCGACCGGCGGCAAGTTGCCCGGTTGCGCGACCGCGCCGAGCAGCGGCGTCCACGCGCCCTGCGCGTCGCGCGTCTCGATGCGCAGCGAATCCCAGCCGCCGCCCGCGACGAGGGTCAGCCCTTCCTGGAACTCGAGCCGCGACAACAGCCGCGGCGCGCTCCACGTGTAGCCGATCCAGTCCTCGCCGCTCCACTTCGGCTGGTGCTGCGTGTCGAACTGCGCGAGCGCGCTGGTCGAGCCGAGCTTCGGCAGCGTGCCGTTGCGGATCGTGTTCGGATCGCGCGCGCCGTTGCCGGTCGGGTACGGCGGCGAGAGTTCGAACACGTGCGCGACGATCGCGGCGCTCGCCGTGATGTCGCGGTGCTTGCCGGGCGCGGGCAGCGCCGACAACAAGCGCGCGCGCAGCTCGCCGCAGCCGATGTAGCCGCCCGTGCCGCCGGGATTGCCGCGCACGCGCACCGCGTCGCCGTGCTGCGGATCGAACCACAGCTGGTAGGTCTGGTAGTTCACGCCGTCGAATCCGGGCTGCTGCGCGAGCGCGAACGGATAGTCGGGCGCGATGCGCAGGTTCGAGACCGGCGTCCACACGCCCGCGTCGCGCACCTCGACCCACAGCGACTCGAACCAGCCGCCGTCGGCGTAGTGCTTGCCCTCCTGGAATTCGACGCCGACGAACGCGGACTCCGGATCGAGCGCCGCGTAGGACGCGAGGCCGATCCAATCGTCCTCGCCCTGGTCGCCGCCGTGCTGCGTGTCGAACTGCTTCTCGTCCCAGTTCGTGCCGACCAACGCGTACGAGTTGTCGCGGATCACCTCGGGGTCCGCGTTGCCCGCGCCGAGCGGCGTCGGCGGGTACAGCTCGGCGACGCGCGAGATCGGCTCCATCGTGCCGCTGGGATCGAGCACGTTCGCCGCGGGCAGCAGCCACGCGCTCGCCGTCGACGCGAGTCCCTGCGCATCCGTCGCTTCGAGTCGCACGCGATACGCGTACGCCTCGCCGGGCTCGCCGTGCGAATCGATCGTGAACGTCGGCTGCGCGTCGCTCGACGTGAACACACCCGGGTGCAGGTGATCGCCGTGCAACAGGTCGACGCTCCACGCGAGCGCGAGCGGACCGTCCTCGGCATCGACCGCGCTGCCGTCGAGCTGCACCGACTGCGGCGCGCTGAACAGCGTGCCCTGCAGCGGCGAGGCGATCGCGACCTGCGGCGGCGAGTTGCCGGCGTGGATCGTCTTCGTCCACGTCGCGCTCGCGCCGAGCGGATCCGTCACCGTCAGCGCGAGCGTGTACGCGCCGGCGTTCGAGTACGTGTGCTGCGTGCTGCCGGCCGTGTCGATCGGCGAGCCGTCGCCGAAGTCCCACGCGTACGCGAGCGCGTCGAGGTCGGAGTCGAATGAAGCGGCGGCATCGCACG
>SCVU01000139.1 GCA_004296785.1 Planctomycetota bacterium | reverse complement strand
TCGCTCGCGATGTTCAGTCGCGATGGCTACCACTCCCCCACCGTGTCGACGATCCGCGTCGGGCCGGGCGAAGCCGTCGCGCGTCTGGCGAGCGCGCGCAAGGCGGGCTACGTCGTGTCGAACGGCTACGGGCGACTGAAGGGCCAGACGATCCGCGTCGGTCACATGGGCGATCACACTGAGGCCGACCTCGAGCGCGTGCTCGCGGCGCTCGACGCGCCGGGCTTCGCTACGGCGTCGACGACTCGCTGAACGGCAAGCGGATCACGACGTCCGCGCGGCGCGACGTCGGCCACACGTCGAGCCGCGTGATCCGACCGCCGACGACGTCGACCTCGACGCGCGTCCAGTTCGACGCCCACAGTCGGAAGCGCACGTCCCACTCCACCGGCCACGCCGGCAGCACGACGAGCTTGCCCTCGCGCTCCTGCAACAGCAGCGACTGCGCGAGCAGCATCAGGTTCGAGCCGTGGCACTGGTCCGGCAGCCAGTCGAAGTTCGGCCCCCACGTCGCGGGGAAACGGTACTTCGGATGCGAGTTCGCGAGCTTCGCCACGAGGATGCGCCGCGCTTCGTCGGTCATCCCGAGCAGCGCGGCGTCCGTCCCGTCCTGCGGCCAGCCGTTCTCGAAGCGATCGCGACGCAGCTCGTACGCGGCGCGCGCTTCGGCTTCGAGCGCGCGGCCGGGTCCCGTCAGGCGGAACGGCCACACCGCGTAGAGCTCGGGCGTCTCGCAGTTCTGCCGGCTCTTGTCGTACACGCGGGCCGGCGCGAGCGCGCGGCGCCCGTCGCGCGTCTCGACCGGTAGCTCGGGCGCCGCGTCGAGCATCCGCCGCCACAGCGCGCGGTCCTCAGCACTGCCGAGCGACGGCGGCAACGCGAGCAATCGCGTGCACACGTCGCGCAACCCCGCGACGCACGGCATGTCGTCGACGACGCCGTGCCAGTGCGTCTCGAGCGCCTGCGTCGGCGTGATCACGAGCACGCCGTGCGCGTCGCGCTCGAAGCGCGTGTCGAAGTACGCGAGCACGCCGCGCGCCATCGGCACGATGCGCTCGTTCACGAACCACTCGCTCGGCGCGTGCGCGTTGCGATCGAGCATCAGCGCGACGAGCTCGAGCCCCTGGTTCCACGCCCACTGCCACCACGGGCACAGCACCTCGTTCGCTGCGTGACCGTCGCGGTTCCAACCGTAGTCGCCGTTCGAGTACGCGCCGAAGTGCGTGACGGTCTCGGGGAAGTACGCGCCCGACGCGCCGTGGTAGTGCCGCGCGCGCTCGCGGCACAGCGGCAGCATCGCGCGGTACGTGTCGAACAGCGGCTCCATCTGCTCGAAGTCGCCGCTGGCGAGCATCGCGTGGTACGGCAGGCGCGTGTTCTGCCACCAGTAGTCGCCGCCCCAGCGGCGCCAGTCGGCGTTCCACGGCTGGCCGCCTGCCGCCGCGGGTTCGACGGTGAAGATCGAGCCGTTGAACTTGATCGGGTACGGGCCGCCGCCGCCGCACTGCTGGACCCAGCGCTGCAGTTGATACGCCTCGGTCAGTCGCTCGGCGTCCGCACTGCCGCTCGCGACGATCCACGAGCGGCCCCACACCTCGCGCCAGTGTTCGGCGGTGCGCTCGCGCGAGTCTCGAAGCTCCGTGGCTTGGTCGAGCAAGCTGCGCGCGCGCTCGAGCCAGCGCTCGGGGCTCGCATCGGTCAGCGACGGCGCGGCGACCGCGACCTCGAACGAGCGCGTCGGTCGCTCGCTCTCCAGGCGCTGCGGCGACGCGCGCCGCGCTTCGCTCGCGACGACGCACGCGCCGAACGCGCGGCCGCGCAGCGCCTCGCGCTCGACGAGCTTCGCGCTCGGCAACGCGTCGAGGTCCTGGTGCGCGAGCACGAGCGGGACGCAGGAATCGGCGTTGAAGTGGCACCAGGCGATGGCGGCGTTCCCATCGATCGCGTCGACGTCGAGCACGCGGTCGGCCGATTCGACGATCTCGATCGACGCGGGCGCGTCGCGCAGAGTCCACGACGAGGCGAGCTCGTCGCCTTGAAGCCGCTTCGGCTCGTTGCGCCAGCCCTCGTTCGCGACGGAGAAGCGCCGCGGCCGCGCGCTCGTCGCGCGCACGCGCACGACAGGTTCGGCGGCGTCGATCCACAGCTCGACGCGCGTCTCGTCGTCGCCGGCGCCGCAGCGGATCTCGAGCGCGCCGCTCGACAACCGCAGCGCCTGCTCGAACGGCGCGCCAGCCGCGAGCAGCGGCGGATCGGCGCTGATGCGGAGCTTGCCGACCTTGAGCAGTCGATTCGCCTCGCTCCACGAGTCGGTGCGCGACAGATACAGGCACAGGTCGCCGCTCAGTTCGACCCATGCATTCGCACCGAGCTGACCGTTGCCGATCGGCACCGAGCCAGTCGCGTCGAGGCCAGGGCTCGACCACACGAGATCGCGCGCGACGAGCTCGGGCGCGAGCGTCGGCAAGTACGCCGGTCCCTCCTCCCCGTCGCCGCACGGCGCGCGGCAGCCGGCCAGCAGCGCCGCGAGCGCGAGCAGCCACCAGCGAGCGCGCAGCGACCGCGGCGCGCGCATCACCAGTACGTCACTCCGCGCACGCGGAGCCATCCGTCGGGCCCGGTCTGGCGCAGCGCGCGGTGCGTCCAGTGCAGCACGCCACCCTCCTCGTTCCACTCGTACTGCCCGCGCAGTCGGATGGTCTCACCCGGAATGACAGGCGCGCGCGCGGCGATGTCGATGTTGTGCGCGACGAGCAGCGACTTCCCTTCGACGTCGACGAGGAAGCGCTGGTGTCGATCGCCTTCCTGATCGTCGGCGAGGATCTTGACGACCGTCGCATCGGTCTCGACCCACGCGTGGGTCGCGTGCGACTCGATCGCGTCGAGCAGCGCGACGTCGGTGTCCGTGCCCGGCGACTCTCGGTCGCTCGTGAAGTACATGATCGCGCCGAGGACGAGCGCGACCGCGAGGAAGAAGAGCTGCCCGCGCATCTGCGAGCGAGTGTCGGCGACGATCGTCATGCGCTAAGGCTCTCCAACCTCGAGCTCGACGGCGAGCTTGCCGTGGAAGCTCATCCGGTGGTCCCACTCCGTTCCGTACCCGCTCGGCTCACCGATCGCGTGTATCCGATACGCCACGTCGAGGTGGCCGTCGAGCTCGAGCGAGCGCATCCGACCGGCCGCGATGTCCCAGACGAGCGCGCCTTCGGCCTCCCAGGTGAGCACGTCGGTGCAATCCTCGAGGGTGCCCGCGTCGACGTGCCCCGCCGTCTCGTTCAGCTCCCGGATGACCTCGCGCAAGTCCTTCTCGGCGCGGGCGTCGACTTCGAGTCGGATGCGCGCGAGCCGGGCGCCGTCCTTCGAGTCGACGGCCACGAGTGTCGCGTCGACGTCGCCCTCGAACTCGCCGATCCATAGGTCGGGCGAGGCGCCGATGATCTTGATGGCTTCGGACGAGGCGCCCGACGCCTTCAGCTCGAGCTTCAGCGCACCGCCGGGTCGGAGCAGCGCATCGAGCGTCCGGGCTTCGATCTTCCACCGCTCGCCGATCTCGACGCTTCGCCCCGGCAGCCACGCGCTGAAATCGAGGTCCTGCTCGAGCCCGGCGAGGAGCTCCTCGACCGTGCGCGAACCGTCGGCGAAGCCGACCTTCCACGCATCGCCGTCGCGCTCGAACACGACGCGTTCGCCGGCGAGCCGACTCGTGCCCTCGAACTTCGTCTCACTCGAGAAGCGCTCACTACCGCGCGTCGCCTTCGCCTTGGCGGCGATGGTCGTGAATGCGCGCTCGACGCGCTCGGGTCGTCCCGCGTTCACTCTCGTGAACGTGTCCGTCAGCTCGAGCTGCCGGTTGTGCTCGATCTGCATGTCGAACCCGAGCCCCAACTCGAGCACGTCCATTGGCTCGCGGTCGTCGATCCGCAGCTCCCACTTCTCGAGATCGAGCTCGATGCGGCTCTCCCACGTCCGGACGAGTTGCGCGCCTTCCTTCGGCGCGTAGCGCGGCGTGTCGTCGCTCGCGAGCGCGGCGAGTCCGACCAGACCGATCGCAAGGAGCACCTTCATCTGGTGCACGCGATTCTACGCGCACGCACATCGACGAGCGCGAGCTTGGCGATCTCAGCGCGCGGCCGCCGGCCACGCGTCGACCAGCTCCGCCATGCGCTTGCGCGTCGCCGCGTCCGGCAGGCGCCCGATTCCGCCAGCGATGTTGTCGAGCATGTGCTTCGCCTGGCTCGTCCCCGTGCGCACCACCGTGACGGCAGGATGGCTGATCACGTACTTCAGGAAGAACTGCGCCCACGTCTTGGCGTCGAAATCGGCGGCCCACTCCGGGAGTGGCCGCGTGCCCGCGCGCGGGAAGAGCCGGCTCGTGTTCGAGCCGTCGCGCGCTGAGTTGCCGCCGAACGGGAGGTAGGCCAGCACGCCGATCTTGCGCTCCTCTGCAAGCGGCAGGATCGTCTCCTCGACACCCCGATTGTCGATCGCGTAGTCGACGCCGACGAAGTCGATCGGCTCGTTGCGCATCATCGACTCGAGCTTCTCGTACTGGTTGTCGGCGATCACCTGCACGCCGATGTACCGGACGCGCCCTTCCTTCTTCAGCTCCTTCATCACGGCGAGGTGCGACGGGTCGGCGAAGACGTGCACCTGGACGAGGTCGAGCTTGGGCACCTTCAACCGCGCGAACGACCGCTCGAGCTGCGCTTTCGCGGCGGCGGCCTCGGGCTGCGGCGGGCCGGGAGGCGAACCGCGCACCGCCCAGAAGACCTTGCTCTGGATCGCGAGCTCGTTGGCGAGCGTCGCGGTGACCAGCTCCGACGCGCCGGTGCTGTCGTGCATCGTGTCGACGACTCGGCCGCCGCTGTCGACCAGCGTCTTGAGCACCTCCTTGAGCGCGGCGTGATCCGTGGACGGCGCGATGTTGCCGAACGTCAGGCCGATGACCGGGAGCTTCTCACCGGAAGACGGGATGGCCCGCTCGATGAGCTTGCCCTCCGACTTCTGAGCGGCGCGCAGCAGTTCCGGAGTGAGGGCGAGCGCGGCGCCGACGCCGAGCGTGCTGCCACAGAATGCGCGACGAGTGATCATCAGGTGTCAGGGCTCCGCTGCGGCGTGATCGAACACGGTTTCGGTGAGTGCTCACGCAGTGTGGAGCCGAGGCGCGGCGCGGCGCTACCCGCGCTGAGTTCACGTCCGGTTCGGCTTCCGTCAACGCGAGCGGCGCATGCGGCGTTGCGCGTGGAGCGACGCTCGGAGGGAAGCGCAGCTCGCGCTCGGGCAACTTCGCCTGCGGCGAGGCAGGCCCGCTGAGTCCTGCGGTCCAGCGGGGCGGGTTTCGGCGCGGCGCCGTCCACCCGGGCGGTGGAAGTGGTGACCCCAAGGGGATTCGAACCCCTGTCGCCAGGATGAAAACCTGGTGTCCTAGGCCGGGCTAGACGATGGGGCCACCCGATGAAGCGTCGAACCGACCGGTCCGTGAGGACCGCAGGGGGCTAGCACCGGGCCTAAGTTCGGTGGCACGCCCGCCGTTTCGAGGGGCAGGAAGTTACGGCGCGCGCCGGTCGGTGTCAACGCCCCGATTCGAGATGCCAGCCGCGCCGCGCGAGCAGCTCGAGCAGGTGCCGGTACTCGCGTTCCAGACCGTCGACGAGCTCGCCCGCGGTCGGCGCGCGCGCGCCGAGCACCGACCACGTGTACGTCTCGAGCTCGAGCTGCAGCTCGCGTCCCCCCCACGCGCGCGGATCGGCGAGCGCGGCCTCGACG
>SCVU01000023.1 GCA_004296785.1 Planctomycetota bacterium | reverse complement strand
CCGAACCGGCCGCGCGCGCGCCGAGCGCAGTCGCGGCGGCGCGCGCGACGCGCAACGTGCTCGTGATCGGCGCCGCCAAGCGCGTGCTCGAGACCGCGCTGCCCGCATTCGCCGCCGCCGAGCCCGCGCTGCGCGTCGCGAGCGTGTGGGCGAAGCACGAGAAGACCGTGCGCGCGGGCGGGCGCAGCTACGACGTGCACGCGATGGACGGCTTCGACGCATCCGCGCTCGAAGGCATCGACCTCGTCTACGTCGCGGTGTCGAAGCCGGTCGCGCCGCGCATCCTCGCCAAGCTGCTCGAGCACGGCGGCGCGCGCTGCGAGCTGTTGATCGACACGCCGGTGCTCTTGCCGAAGCACTTCCGCCACGTACCGCTGCTCGAGCGCTTCCGCGCCGCGTGGGTGCCGGAGGACTGCGCGTACCTGCCGTGGCTGCCGCTGGTCGCGCGCGCGAGCGCGGGCTGGCTCGGCCCGCTGCGGCGCCTCGAGTTCGAGCGCTCGGCCTACGCGTACCACGCGCACGCGACGCTGCGCGCGCTCGCCGGCGCGCCGCTCGCGCGCGCGCGGCGCCGCCGCGCGGCGCCCGACCGCTACGAGCGCGTGCTGCACTTCGAGAACGACGTCGAGGCGCTGCTCGTCGAGCCGCGCGACTACGCGCGCGGCCGCTTCGCGCTGCGCGGCGCGCACGGCGTGCTCGCCGATCACGCGCTCGCCGGCGCGCGGCGCATCGAGCTCGTGCTCGAGGGCGACCGCTGCACCGGCCTGCGCGTCGGCGACGACGTCGAGCGGCTCGACGCGGCCGAGCGCGAGCTCGCGGGCGCGTGCGCGGCATCGGACGCCGCCGGCGGCCCGACGGTCACCCACCTGCACGAGGCGTGGAAGCGCGTCGGCTTCCTGCGCCTGCTGCGCGCGATCGACGCCGGGCGCGGCGGCTACCCGGTCTACGACGCGCTGGAGGACACGCTCGCCGACTACGCGCTCGAGAAGCTCGGGCGCTTCCGCTCGACGCGCGCCACGAGCCCGCGCTACGCCACGGCGCGAAAGATCTACGCACTCGGCAGCCGCCTCGCCGGGCGCTGACCGGATCGGCCGAAAACTCGCGCTCGACGGCCGCCGCAACGTCGAATAGACTCTGTCCAATCCCATGCGCACGCTCCGCACCCTGCTCTCGTCGCTCGCGTTCCTCACCACGCTCGCCGCCGCGGCGGCCGCGCAAGTCACGCACACGGTCAGCGTCAACGCGACCTCGTTCAGCCCGAAGAACCTGACGATCAACCTCGGCGACACCGTCGTGTGGAACATGCCCAACCAGCAGTTCCACGACGTGACGAGCGGATCGGGCGGCAACAGCGACGGCAACTTCGACTCGCCGATCCTGCAGGGTCCGATCGTGATGCTGAGCGTCACGTTCGACAGCGCGTGGGTGACGTCGCACCCGATGCCGAACCAGCTCTACCCGTACTACTGCGGCGTGCACCTGCCGGGGATGACGGGGAGCGTGAAGGTCCTCGCGCCCGCCGCGCTCGCGCCGTACGGCTGCGGCGTCAATCCGGCGGGGAGCCTGAGCAGCGTCTCCGGCCTGCCGCGCCCCGGTCAGAGCTTCGTGCTCGCCGCGCACAATCCGGTCGGCAGCCAGGCGCCCGGTTCGCTCGCCTACCTCGCGCTCTCGCTCGCGCCCGCGATCGGCTACCCGTGCGGGATCCCGCTGCCCGGCTTCGGGTTCAGCGGCGGCAACGGCGAACTGCTGATCGACATCGGAGCCGGCATCCTGCTCTCGCCGCTCGTCGGACCCGCGCTGTGGAACGGCGCGCCGGCGAACCTGACGGTCAACGTGCCGCCGACGTCGAGCCTGGTCGGACTGTACGTCTTCTCGCAGGGCATTCTCTTCGATCCGAGCGTCGGCGCGACCGTGCCGCTCGGGTTGACGAATGCGATGCGGGTGACGATCGGGACGTAGAGAGAGCGCGAGGGACGAGTGGGTGAGTCGCGCGCGGAGCGCGCGACTGACGCGGCGGAGGACCGCCGCGTGACTTCGCGTTCGATCGGGCGCGAGGACGCGCCCGATCGAACGCGAAGTTCGAGTTGAGGCGGGCGTCGAGATCGAGGAGGGCGCTGCGAGTGGGACGCGCGGAACGAGTGTCGGGCGCGCTTCGAGAACGCGACGCACGCCGCGCACGACACACGCCCGAGGGACTTTTCGAGCCCGGACTGGCTGCCCGGCTTCCCTGTTCGACCGGCGTGTTCCTCACCGCGCGCCCGCCGAAGGTTCAAGCGCCGCTCGACTTGTACTTCGCATTCGATCGGGCGCGTCCGCGCGCCCGATCGAATGCGAAGTCACGCGGCGGTCCTCCGCCGCGTCAGTCGCGCGCGCAGCGCGCGACTCAGTCGCCTACGCCCGCTCCTTGAACTCCAACTCCGCCGGATCCACCCGCACCTTGTCCCCCATCGCGACGATCAACGGCACCTTGATCACGATCCCGTTGTCGAGCTTCGCCTCCTTCTGCAGGTTCGGCTGCCCCTTCACCGGCGGGTCGCACTCGACGACCGTCGCGATCACGCTCTGCGGGAGGGAGACCATGACGAGTTGGCCGTCGATCAAGAGGCCGCGGTAGAGGTCCGCCTTCCACAGCAGCGCATCGGAGGCGGCTTCGGCCGAGCAGCGGTACTCCTCGCCCTCGGTCGAGTAGAAGACCTCTTCGTCTCCCTCGCGGTACGAGTGCGTGAGATCGAGGCTCTCGTTCTCGAGGACCTCGTACTTGTCGTCGCCCTGCGCGGTGACTTCGTGCATCCGCCCGGTGAGCACGTCCTTGAAGCGCATCTGCACGCGGCTGCGTCGGTCGCTCTTCCAGATGTTCCAGTGGACGACGGTGCACATCGCGCCCTGGTGGCGGATCAGGACTCCCTTGCGGAGGTCAAGTGCGTGTTGCTGCATGGGGATTCGCGTGCGTTCGGAGGTTTCGAGGGCGA
>SCVU01000138.1 GCA_004296785.1 Planctomycetota bacterium | reverse complement strand
CGCGCTGGCGCGCGCTCGCCGCGCGGACCGACGCCCGCGTCGAACGCGAGGCGCAGGCGCGGCGAGAACGAATCGGACGCGCCGCTGTCGACTGCGGCGGCCGCGCGATCGGGCTCGCGCTCGACCAGTCGCTCGACCGCGCGCGGACCCGCGTTGTCTTCGGCGCGCTTCACGCGCGCGAGGAACTCGAGCGCGCCCTCCGCGCTGGCCTGACCGACGACGCGGCCGTCGACGACGACCTTGGGCTGTGCCGCGGGGTCGCGCGCCGGCGCGTTCGGCTTCGACGACGCGCACGCGGCCAGCGCGAGCGCGACGAGGATCGCGCCGGCTTGCGCGCCAACGAGCGTCCGACTGCGCATCGCGCGCAGTCTACAACCCATCCGGCAGGCCGCTCTGGTACTTGAACTGCTCGAGGAACGGCTTCTTCGCGTAGCCGCCGCGCGGCACCTCGTCCGGATCGAACGTGCGCAGCGGCGTGCCCAGCGACGCGCCCGACGGGTGCTCGAGCGTGCGCGACAGTTCCTGCGAGCGATCGTGGCCCTCGCTCGCGGTGAACAGCACCCACGGGCGGATCAGCACGACGAGCTCCTTGCGCGCGCGGCCCTTGACCGTGCGGCGGAACAGCGGGCCGACGAGCGGCAGGTCCATCAGCAGCGGCACGCCCTGCTCGACCGAGCCGGTCGCCTCCTCGATCAGGCCGCCGATCGCGAGCGTCAGCCCGTCCTTCGCGACCATCGTGCCGGACACCGAGCGCGAGCCGACGACGTCGACGCGCGCGCTCGTGAGCACGCCGCCGGGGCCGATCACCGGGATCGCCGCCGCCAGCGGCCGCAGCTCGCTCGTCTCCTGCACGACTCGCAGCGTGACCGTGCGGTCGGCGTTGATGTTCGGCGTCAGCAGCAGCGACGTGCCGACGTCGCGCATCTCGATCTCGGTCGACGGCGTCGTCTGCGCGATGTTCTCCGAGATCGTCGTCTGCGCGGTCAGGTTGCGCACGATCGGCCGCTCCTCGCCGACGAACAGCCGCGCGACCTCGTTGTTCGCGACGAGCAGCAGCGGCGTGGCGATCGTCGTGATGCGCCGCTCGTTCTGCAGCATCTCGAGGCGCAGTCGCACGTGCTCGTCGACGTACTTGTAGATGAACGGCCCGGTGTTCTGGATGTTGCCCTGCTCGTCGAGCGCGCCCTGCGTGAACATGGCGGCGTTCGGGCCGTTCTCCCACAGCAGGAAGTTGAAGGCCGACTGGAACGTGTCGCCGAGGTCGAGCGAGAGCACGTTGACCTCGAGCAGCACCTGCGGCGTCGGCACGTCGAGCGTGCGCACGAGCGCTCCGATGTCCTCGAGCGCGCGCGCGTCGGAGCTGCGGATCGCGAGCTGGTTGTTCTTCTGCAGCAGCGCGAGGTGGATCGCGGGACCGTCCGCCGGCGGCAGCGCTTCGGGCGCCGCTCCCGGCGCGAAGCCCGCGGGCGGCGCACTCGCCGCGCCGAGCGCGCCGTCCTCGCGCCCCGGCCGCGCCTGTCCCTCGAGCACGTCGAAGCGCTCGAAGCGGCGGCGGATCTCGTCGAGCTCGTCGGCGCGCGCCGACGCGTCGTACGCGAGGTGCGCGCGCGCGCCGTACAGGCTCTTGATCGCGAGCGCGACGTCGAGTGCGTTCGGGTAGAGCAGCGTATGCACCTGCGTCGCTTCGACCTCGCGCGCCGGCGGCGGCTCGACCGGCTGCGCGGCTTCGATCGGCTGCGCGGCCTCGACGGGCTGCGCGACGGGGACTTCGATCGTGCGCTCGGAGTAGATCGGTCGATCGACCAGCACCTCCTTCACGACCGGCACTTCCTTGATGACGGGCACCTCCTTGACGATCGGCGCGGGCGCCGGCGGCGTCAGGAGCGCGCGCAACTTGCCGACGGGCTCGAACGGATTGCGCGCCGGCGCGGGATCCTGGACCAGCGTCGCGGGCACGAGGAAGGCGGCGCCGAACAGCGGCACGCACCACAGGCGAGTGGGGACGATGGGCATGCGGAGCTAGATCCAGAGCCAGAGCTTGGCCGAGAGAGTCTGGAAGTCTCCCCCGAGCTCGAATTCGGTTCCGACGACGATCGCGCCGGCGCGCGAGCCGAGTTCCGAGACGGCGGCGCGCAGATCGGTCGGGGTTCCCGTCACGTCGATGCGGCGCAGCTCGAGCTGCACGTCCGGGCGCGCCGCGCACGCGCCGACGACGCCGCGGAAGCTCTCGGGAAGATCGCGCACGCCGGACAACCGGCGCGTCGACGCGACCTTCAAGTGGTGGCGCTCGAGCACCGCGTTCGCGTCCTCGAGCACCGTGCGCGCGTCGGGACCCGGCAGGCCGTTCAGCGGGATCACGCGCGCCGGCGCGTCGACCGCGGGCGCGCTCTGGCGCTTGCGCTCGATGCTCTCGAGCACGATCCACAGCACGAGCGGGATCGCCAGGCACACGAACCAAAGCCGCGCGTGAGAGCTCATCTCCGCACCTGTGCCGCGGGTTCGAGCGGCAGCGCGAAATCCCAGACCGAGGTGCCGGCGTCGAGCTCGACGCGGTTGCCGACCGCCGCGCCGACGCGCCAGCCGGCCGGGGCCAGTCGCTTCGCCAGCGCCTGCGCGTACGCGTCGGCGCGCGCCGCGCTGAGCGCGATGCCCGTCACGAGCGTGACGCGTTCCTCGGCGCGCACGCCGGAGAGATTGACGTCGTCGTTGATCTCGTCGTACAGCGCGTCGAGCAGCGCGGACTGGCGGCCGCGTTCGAGATCGAGATCGGCCTGCAGCGCGCGCGCCGCGCTCGGGATTTCGGCCGCGACGACCGGCTGCGCGGAGTCGAAGAGCCCGCGGTAGAGCCACAGCAGCGCGAAGCACAGGATCGCGGCGGCGATGGGCGCAAAGGAGCGCGACCGGCTCGGCGCGGTTGCGGTCCGCTCGGGTGCGCGCGGCGGCGCGGGGGCCGCGGGCGGCGGGCTGATCGGCGCGCTCGGCGGCGGCGCCTCCGCCGTCGCGACGGGCGCGGTGACGATCGGCGCCGGAACTTCCGGCGCGCGCGTCACGCTCTCGCGCTCGAAGCTCCACTGCAGGCGCGCGACGTCAGCGCGCGGCGTGCGCGCGATCTGCTCGAGTCGCTCGAGCAGCGCTTCGGGCGCGACGACGTCGCCGGCGGGACGCAGCCGCGGGTCCTCGAGCTCCGTCGCGTCGGATGGGCGGCCGTGGAACCGCACGCGCGCGTGCGGCACCGTCGCGAGCCAGCTCGTGACGCGGCGGCGCCAGCGCTTGCTGCCCGCGGCGTCGCCGACGATCGCGCACGTGATCGACGCTCCGCCGCACCAGGTCGCGCCGTTCCACACCTCGATCACCGGCTCGTCGTACGCGCCGAGCAGACCGGCGGGCGATGCGATCCACACGCGCCGCGCGCCCGCGTCGTTGAGCGTCCACGCGAGCGGATCGACTGCGGTCCGGTCGGCGATCGAGAGCACCGCGCGGTGCCGCTCGCCGAACCCGACGCCCTGGCGCGCGCACGCGAGCTTCGCGCGCTCCGCGGGCACGCCCGAGCGCGCCTCCGAGCGCAGCGCGAGCCAGCGCGCGACCTCGTGCTCGGGCAGCAGCTCCGCCGCGCGCGTCTCGACGTCGAGCGTGCGCACGTACAACCCGTCGAGCAACACGCCGCAATCCGGTTGCACCGGCGGGCCGAGCGCGAGCAGATGACGCAGCGCAGCGGCGGGCTCGTCGGCAGCCGCGCGCACGATCTGCGCGTGCGTGCGCCGGCCGTCGGCATCGACGTCGACGCGTGCCCAAAGGCCGTGCGTCACGCACAGCTGCGTGGTGGGGACCGAGGTCATCGCCCAAACTTACCCCACGCCCACGGCCGGGAGCGATAGGAAATCGCTTCCGCTCGCGCTGCGCGAGCGCTCATTCCGCGGGCGTCGCCGCGAGCACTTCGGCCGGCACGTCGAGCTCGA
>SCVU01000137.1 GCA_004296785.1 Planctomycetota bacterium | reverse complement strand
GCGCGACGGCGTGCGCTGGGTGCGGCTGCACCCAGCCGGGGTCGGGAGCGCGGCCTTCTGGACGAGGCACGCATGGCCCGTCGCACGCCGGCTGTGGCGCACGGTGCGGCGCGCCGGCGTCGTGCACGCGGCGACCTCGCACAATCTGTGGCGACCGATCGAGATTCTCGCGCTCGTCTACGCGCGGCTGCTCGGCCGTTCGAGCGTCTGCGTCGTCGACATGGACCTGCGCGACGACGCGCGCATGAACTACGCGACCGGTCGCTGGAGCGCGAAGAGCATGCTGCTGTGTCGCTGGGTGTACGACCCGCTGCGCAGCCTGCAACTGCGCTGGGCGGTGCGCGCGTGCTCGCTCGTGCTGCTGAAGAGCCGCGCGCTGTGCCGCGACTATGGCCGCGACCGCGCGAGCGTCAGGTACTTCCTCGACGCCGCGTACGAGGTGCGCCACCTGATTCCGGCGGCGGACTTCGCGCGCAAGTGGAACGCGCTCGCGAGTCCGGGGCAGCCGCTCGAACTCGTGTGCTGCGGTCGGTTGACCGCGTACAAGGGCGTCGATCGCTGCATCCGCGCCGTCGCGCACGCGTACCACGGCGGCGCCGCGCCGCTGCGCCTGACCGTGCTCGGTTCCGGCGAGCAGGCCGAGGAGCTCGCCCGCCTGTGCGCGAGTCTCGGCGTCGCGCACCTCGTGGAGTTCCGCGGTGCACTGCCGTACGGCCCGCGCCTGTTCGAAGCGCTGTACCCGCTGCATCTCGCGCTCGCCGCGCCGTTGAGCGAAGACACGCCGCGCAGCACGCTCGACGCGTTCGCGTGCGGGATCCCGACGCTCGCGTTCGACACCCGCTACTACTCCGATCTCGCCTCGAGCGGCGCCGTCGACGTCGTGCCCTGGCCGTCGATCGAGCGACTCGCCGAGCGGATCGCGTGGTACGCGGCCGACAAGCGTCACGTGCGGGCCCCGGCGCGCGCGGCCCTCGAGTTCGCGCGGGGGAACACGCAGGAGGCCTGGCTGCAAAAGCGCGTCGACTGGACGCTCGCCCTGGGGAGAGCGGCGCCGCGTGCCGCGTGAGCGCCGCGTGTGCCGGAGACTCCGATGAGCGAGCCCGCGAAGTACCTGCTCGTCAGCCCGTGCCGCGACGAAGCGCAGTACATGCGCGCGACGCTCGAGAGCGTGCGCCGCCAGACCGTCGCTCCCACGCTGTGGATCGTCGTCGACGACGGCTCGACCGACGGCACGCGCGCGATCCTCGACGAGTACGAGCGATTGCTGCCGTACCTGCGCGTCGTGCGGCGCCGCGATCGCGGCCGGCGCAGCGTGGGGCCCGGCGTCATCCAGGCCTTCTACGACGGCTACGACACGATCGATCCGCGCGACTTCGACTTCCTGTGCAAGCTCGACGTCGATCTCGAGCTGCCCGCCGACTACTTCGAGCGGCTGCTGCGGCGCATGCGCGCCGACGGGCGCCTCGGCACGTGCAGCGGCAAGCCGTACTACCGCGAGCGCGGCGGGCAGCTCGTCGCCGAGGTGTGCGGCGACGAGATGTCGGTCGGCATGACGAAGTTCTACCGCACCGCGTGCTTTCTCGAGATCGGCGGCTTCGTCGCGCACGTGATGTGGGACGGCATCGACTGCCATCGCTGCCGCATGCTCGGCTGGTCGGCGCAGAGCTTCGACGATCCGGCGCTGCGCTTCGTGCACCTGCGGCCGATGGGGTCGAGTCAGCGCGGGCTGTGGACCGGTCGCTGGCGCCACGGCGTCGGCCAGTGGTTCATGGGTACGAGTCTCGCGTTCATGACGGCCAGCGCGCTCGCCCGCGTCGGACGCGCGCCGCTCGTGCGCGGTGCGCTCGCGATGTGGCTCGGCTACGTCACGAGCCTGCTCGCGCGCCGGCCGCGCTACGGCGACGCTCAGTTCCGCGCGTTCCTGCGCGACTACCAGCGCAGTGCGCTGCTCCTCGGCAAGCGGCGTGCGATCGAGCGCCTGGAGGAGGCGCGCGTCGAGCGCATCGTTCCGCGCGACGCCGCGCTCGCGGAGGCGCCGCAGCGATGACCGCGAGCGCCGCGCAGACGATCGAGCTGGAGGGCGTGCGCCTGCACGCGCTCGACGAAGGCCGTTGCGTCGCAGCGGTCGTCGCCGCGCTCGCGCGCGGCCGCGGCGGATGGATCGTCACGGCGAACCTCGATCACCTGCGCCGACTCGCGCGCGATGCGGCGCTGCGTGCGAGCTACGCACGCGCCGATCTCGTCGTCGCCGACGGGATGCCGCTGGTCTGGGCGGCGCGACTGCAGCGCACGCCGCTGCCGGCGCGCGTGGCCGGCTCGGACCTGATCTGGAGCCTCTCGCGCGCCGCGGCCGACAGCGGGCGCTCGGTGTACTTGCTGGGCGGCGATCCGGGCACGGCTGACGCGGCCGCGGCCGAATTGCGCGTGCGTTTCCCGGGACTGCGCGTGGCGGGCACCTGCTGCCCCGAGCCCGGGTTCGAGCGGCGCGCCGGTGAGATCGAGGCGCTCGCCGCGCGCATCGGCGCCGCGCGGCCCGACATCGTGTTCGTCGCGCTCGGTTCGCCGAAGCAGGAGGCACTGATCGAGCGCTTGCGCGGCCGCGTGCCGAACGCGTGGTGGATGGGAGTCGGGATCAGCTTCAGCTTCGTCGCCGGCGCGGTGCCGCGCGCGCCCGCGTGGGCGCGCAGCGCGGGACTGGAGTGGCTGCATCGGCTCGCGCAGGAGCCGCGCCGTCTCGCGCGCCGCTACCTGGTCGACGGATTGCCGTTCGCCGCGCTGCTGCTGACGCGCTCGGCCTGGCGCGGGTTGCGCTCGTCGTAGCGACGGACGGCGCCGGGGTGCAGGCGGAACAGCCGGCCCGGGGGGAACGGCTCGAATCCGGCGTCCGTCGCGAGCGCCGCGAACCACGCGTAGTCCAGGCCGTCGTGCAACTCGGCCACGACCGTGCGCACGCGCGGGCCCCACGCGCCGATCCGCGGCAGCACGTGGCGCTCCCCGCCTTCGATGTCGAGCTTGAGCAGGTCGCACTGTTCGAGATCGGCCGCGTCGAGGATCGACTCGATGCACAGCGCGCGCACCCGCTGCGCGCCGCTCGCGCTGACGTGGCGGCCCCAGCTCGGCCCGGCGTCGTCGAAGCTCACCGCGCCGTCGGAGTGCCAGGCCGCCGCATGGATCAGACGGCTGCGGCCGCCGATCCCGAGCTGCTCGACCTGGCGCTCGAGCAGCGCGAAGGCGGCGCGGTCGGGCTCGACGCCGACGTAGCGCTGCAGCCGGCGGCCGAGCTGCGCCAGCGCGAACGCCGCGAACATGCCGACGTTCGCGCCGCAGTCGACGACCGTGCCGTAGTCCCACGGACGCGTGCACTCGTACTCGCCCTGGTGGAAGAGCTCCCACGCGACCGAGATGTCGGTCGTGTGCGATCGATACAGGATCGGCGCCTCGAGCGCGCGCAGGCGCAGCGGCAGCACGGCTTCGCGCTCCGTTCCGGTGCGCCCTTTCATCGCACTCAGCGTGCGCCAGTCGCGGCACGCGCCGAGCAGCCAGAGATTGCCGCGCACGCGTTCGAGCAACGTCATCGCGCCCTCGCGTGCGCGACGACGGCGGTCGGAGACCGAGCGCGGCCGGCGGCGCCGGCCTTGTCCGCGACGAAGCACGTCTCGCACGCCACGGTTTCGCTCTCGAGCGGATTCGGCTGCAACCCGGCCGCGGTCATCCAGCGCCGCGTGCGGCGTCGCGTCACGTGTACCGGGGCGAACGGCGCGAGGAACAGCCGCCCGACCCAGGGGTAGGCGAGCATGCCGAGGAACGAGCGTCCCTCGCGCGCGAGCACGCCGGGCTTCAGCAGCGCGAAGCGGCGCTGGCGCGCGCGGTCCGCGAGCGCTTGACGCAGGTCGGCCAGGATCGCGATCACGCGCCCGCCCGGCCGCAGCACGCGCGCGGCCTCGCGCAGCGCGAACTCGATGTCCATGTAGGCGAGCGAACCGTGGAACAGCGCCACGTCGAACGACTCGTCCTCGAACGGCAGGCGCTCCGCGAAGCCGCACACGCGCGCGGGCGCGGCGACGCCCTCGAGGCGCGCGAGGATCGCGCCGAACTGCAGGTACAGCGGCTCGACGTCGATGCCGACCACCGCGGTGATGCGCTGCAGCGACAGCAGGTTCACGCCGGCGCCGCAGCCGATCTCGAGGATGCGCTTGCCGCGCAGACGCTCGGTGCGCAGCGCCCGGAGTTCCTCGGACCAGTGGTGGCGCTTGCCGCGCTGCATCCAGTACGAGTATTCGTTCAGCGAGTCGGAGACCTTGGCACCCAGCGGCGTGAGCCGCGGCGGCGCCGAGGTGGACGCGTCGACCAGCTCGAGTGCACGGGCCTGCGACAGCGCCGCCGACGACGCGGACGCGACGGAGCGCCGCCGGCGCAGCTTCCACAGCAGCGCCACCAGTTCGTCGACCGGCGCGGAGCGCAGCGCCTGCTCGAGCAGCGCCGCGTGCCGCGTCGTCAATCGGAGCGTGCCCGTGGCCGACATGCTGGCTCGCGCTGCAGTCGTGCGTCGCGGCTGCGTCGCGACGCGCGCTACTTGAGCTTCTCCCAGTACTCGGCGGGCATGTCGTGCGCGAGCTTCAGCGCGCCGTTCGCGCCGCCGTAGACCGGCTCCTCGATGCGGATCACGCGGCCGCCGCCGAGGCGCGCCAGCATCTCCGCCTCGATCGCCGCGTCGAGCCCCTTGATCTGGCTGCCGCCGCCGGCGAGCAGCACGCGGTTCTTCAGGCGGTCCTGGAACTCCGGGTCGAACGTCGAGATCAGCTTCCCGAGCCCGTCGACGATCGGCGGGATGATCGACGCGCAGGCGGCGCGCATGTCCTGCGTGATGGCGAA
>SCVU01000022.1 GCA_004296785.1 Planctomycetota bacterium | reverse complement strand
AGGCTCGCGATCGTCTCGGGGTGCGCTTCGCCGAGCGCGCGCTGGCGGAACGCGAGCGCGCGGTCGTACAGCGGCACGGCTTCCGCGGTGCGCGCAAGGCCGTGGTAGACGCGCGCGACGGCCTCGAACAGCCGCGCGCGCGTCGCATCCGACAGCAGCACGCCGCCCTCGAGATCGCGGATGCCCTGCTGCAGCGCGTCGAGCGCGAGCGCCGCGGCGGCCGCGTCGCCGGACTCGGCCAGGCGCTGGAACAAGCCCTCGAGGAAGCGCGTCGCCTCGAGATTCCACTGCGCCTCCGCGCGCGCCGCGGTCGCCGCGTGTCGCGCGCGGTCGCGCTCGGCGCTGACGTCGCGGCCGTACTTGTAGAGCGCGAGCGGCGCGGCGACGAGCAGCGTCGAGCCGAACGCGATCGCGAGCGCGGCCGCGGGCCGGCGCTTCGACCAGCGCAGCGCGCGCCGCGCCGCGCTCGGCGGCTTCGCGCGGATCGGCGCGAACGCGAGGAAGCGCTCGAGGTCGTCGGCGAGCTCGGTCGCGCTCGCGTAGCGCTCGCGCGGCGCCTTCGCGAGGCCCTGGTGCACGATCGTCTCGAGCGCGCGCGGCAGCTCGGGCACGCGCGCGCACAGCGGCGCGGGCTCCTGGTGCTGGATCGCGTGCAGCACGCGCGCGGCGGAGGCGCCGCCGGTCGCGGCGAACGGCGGCTGCAGCGCGAGCAGCTCGTACAACAGCGCGCACAGCGCGTACACGTCGACGCGCGCGTCGAGCGCGGAGGGGGAGCCGGCGACCTGCTCGGGCGCCATGTACGCCGGTGTTCCCGCGAGGTCGCCGGTGCGCGTCAGCGCCGGCGCGTCGACGAGGTGCGCGAGCCCGAGGTCGAGCAGCAGCACGCGGCCGTCGCGCGCGACGAGCACGTTGGCCGGCTTGACGTCGCGGTGCACGACGCCGTGCGCGTGCACGTGCGCGAGCGTGCGCGCGAGCTCGACCGCGATGCGGCAGGCGGCCTCGACGTAGCCGCGCGCGTGGCCGGGCAGCAGTTGCTCGGCCGGGCGCGCGGCCGGCGCGACCGGCGTCGCGCGCAGGCGCGCGAGCTTCGCGTCGAGCCCCTCGCCGTCGACGTACTCCATCGCGAAGTACGGCACGCCGTCGACCGCGCCCGCGTCGAGCACGGCGACGAGGCCCGGGTGGCGCAGCCGCGTGTGCTGTTCGATCTCGCGGCGGAAGCGCTCGCTCGCGCGTCCGCTGGCGGCCTCGCAGACCTTCAGCGCGACCTGACCGCCGCTCGTGCGATCGAACGCGAGGTACACGACGCCCATGCCGCCGCGGCCGAGGCGCCCGAGCAGCCGGTAGCGCGCGCCGAAGTCGGTCTGCTCCGGGTGCGCGAGCGGGCCGAGCAGGCCCAACTGCTCGAGTCGCGCGAGGCGCGCGCGCAGCGCCGCCGCGTGCTCGGGCGCGCGCGCGGCGAGCTCGGCCAGCACGTCCGCGGACAGTCCGCGCTCGATCGCCTCGGCCACGAGGGCCTCGACGGAATCCGACGGCGTCGCGGAGTGCGCATCCGACATGTGAGTCGATTCTATGCGCTGGCGTAGAATGGCGAGCTTGGCCGAGCCTGCACACGAGTCCACGGACGCCGCGGAGCGCGAGCGGATCCAGCGCGCCGCCCGCGGCGACGACGCCGCCGTCGAAGAGCTGCTCGCCGCGCACCTCGACGGCTTGCGCGGTTACGTGCGACTGCGCATGGGGCGCGTGCTGCGCACGCGCGAGGAGAGCGCGGACCTCGTGCAGTCGGTGTGTCGCGAGGTCCTCTCCGATCTCGACGGCTTCGAGTACCGCGGCAACGCCGCGTTCCGCGACTGGCTGTTCACGTGCGCCGAGCACAAGCTGCGCGACCGCGCGCGCTTCTGGGCGCGCGATCGGCGCGACGCGGCGCGCGAGCAGCCGCTGGCGGGGTTCGACGACGACGAGCTCGCGACGCTCGATGGGTTGTCGAGCCTGCTCTCGCCGAGCCGCGACGCGGTGGCGGCCGAGGAACTCGCGCGCCTGGAGTCGGCGTTCGCGAAGCTCGAGCCCGACTACCGCGAGGTGATCCTGCTCGCGCGCGTCGTCGGGCTCTCGCACGCGGAGATCGCGGCGCGGATGGGGCGGACGGAGAGCGCGACGTGGAATCTCCTGTCGCGCGCGCTGGCCAAGCTGTCGACGCTGCTCGAGCGCGGGTAGGCTCGGCGCCATGGGGAGCCGCGCGCGCATCGCCGCCGCCGCCGCGAGCACGTGCGCGTCGCTGCTCGTCGCGTGGGCGCTGTGGCCGGAGCGCGGCGCGGCGCTCGAGGTCGTCGACCACTCGCGCGAGCTCGACGCGCTGCTCGTCGCGCGCGCGGCCCAGCCGAACGCGGCGCAGCCGAGCGCGAGCACCGACGGCACGCACTCCGACGCGGGTCTGCGCGTGCGGCGGGCGCCGATCGACGAACCCACGCTGCGCCTGCTCTTCCCGCACAGCTGGGTCGCCGAGCACGAGCCCGATCCGCACGCGTTGTTTCGCTGGAAGGCGTCGCAGTCGCGGCGCGTGCCGTTCCCCGAGCTGCCGTCGCGCGGATACCAGTTCACGACCGACGTGCACGGCTTGCGCCGCGCGAGCGATGCGCGGCTCGCCGCGGGCGGCGTGCTCGTGGTCGGCGACTCGCACACCGACGGTTTCCTCGACGCCGAGCAGTCGTTCTGCGCGCGGCTCGAGCTCGCGCTGCGCTCGACCGGCGCGGGCGCGTGGCCGGAGGTGTGGAACGCGGGCGTGCTCGGTTACTGCCCGTACAACTACCTCGGCGCGATCGAGGCGCGGGCCGCGGCGAAGCCCGCGGTCGTCGTCGTCGTGTAGATCGGAAGAGC
>SCVU01000021.1 GCA_004296785.1 Planctomycetota bacterium | reverse complement strand
GCCAGCTCCCGCACCTGTGGCAGTTGCCGGTGATCGCGGCGGCCGCGGCGCTGCTCGTCGCGCAGGCGTACCTGTTCCACCGCGTGCGCGGCGTCGCGTATCCGCCGCGCAAGGGCACGCACTGAGCGCCGTTCCTGGATGCGAGGCCCGCGGTCCGCTACGATCCATGGGATCCCATGAAATCGACGGATGCGACCGCGACGGAACCGACTGCGCCGGACGCGACTGCTCAGCGCGAGGCCGCCGCGATCATGGACGCACTGCGCGTGCTCGTCAGCGCGTTGCGCGCGCACGCGTCGAGCTCCGAGCGTGCGAGCGGCCTGAGCGGAGCGCAGGTCTTCGTGCTGCAGCTCGTCGGCCGCACGCCCGGGCTCTCGCTGCGCGAGCTCGCCGATCAGACGCTCACCGATCCGAGCTCCGTCTCGGTCGTCGTCGCGCGCCTCGTCGGCGCGGGGCTCGTGCTGCGGCGCAACGCGAGCACCGATGCGCGGCGCGCCGAGCTGCGCCTGAGTGCGAAGGGACGCGCGCTCGCGTCGAAGCTCGCCGCGGCGCCGCAGGCGCGCGTGATCCGCTGCGCGCTCGAGCTGCCCGCCGCTGAGCGCCGCGCCGCGGCGCGCGCGCTGGGGCGCATGACGCGCGATCTGGCGGACCGCTCGGCCGCGCCCGCGATGTTCTTCGAGCCGCCGGACGTCGCAGCGCCGCGTGCGCGGAGTCGCGCGCGTGGTTGAGGGCTCCGCCTCCGCCGCGCAGCCGCGCGGCGGCTGGCTGACCGCGCGCGTCGGCTGGCTGTGCGTGCTCGCGCTCCTGCTTGCGGTCGTCGGCGGCGCCGCCGCGCACGTGCTGATGCTGCTGATCGCGGGCATCACGAACCTCGCGTTCTACGGCCGTTGGAGCCTCGATTGGGTCGGTCCGGCCGGTCACCAGCTCGGCGCGTGGGTCGTGCTCGTGCCCGTCGCCGGAGCGCTCGTGATCGGCGTGATGGCGCGCTACGGCTCGGCCGCGATCCGCGGGCACGGCATCCCCGAGGCGATGGACCAGGTGCTGCACAACGGCAGTCGGATCCCCGCGCGGATGGCGTGGCTGAAGCCGCTGTCTGCTGCGATCTCGATCGGCACCGGCGGCCCGTTCGGCGCGGAGGGGCCGATCATCGCGACCGGCGGAGCGCTCGGCTCGCTGCTCGGGCAGCTGTTGCGCACGACGGCGGACGAGCGCAAGACGCTGCTCGCCGCGGGCGCGGCTGCCGGGATGGCGGCGACCTTCGGCAGCCCGGTGTCGGCCGTGCTGCTCGCGGTCGAACTGCTGCTGTTCGAGTATCGCCCGCGCTCGATCCTGCCCGTCGCGATCGCCGCGGTCGGCGCGACCGGCGTGCGCTACCTGTCGCACGGCGCCGCGCCCGCGTTCGACGTCGGCTCGATCGGGCCGGCGACAAGCACGGCCGTGCTCGCGTATCTCGTCGTCGGCGCGCTGGTCGGCCTGGGCGCGGTCGTCGTGACGAAGCTCGTCTACGGCGTCGAGGACCAGTTCGCGCGGCTGCCGCTGCACTGGATGTGGTGGCCGGCGCTCGGCGCGCTCGTCGTCGGCGCGATCGGCTGGTACGAGCCGCACACGATGGGCGTCGGCTACGACAACATCGAGGGCATCGTG
>SCVU01000136.1 GCA_004296785.1 Planctomycetota bacterium | reverse complement strand
TAGCCGGCGCCCGGCCCGCCGCACAGCCACTTGACCGAGCCGCCGCAGACCATGTCGACGCCCAGCGCCTGCACGTCGACCGGCACCGTGCCGAGCGACTGGTACGTGTCGAGCAGCACCAGCGCGCCGACCTCGCGCGCGCGCGCGCAGATCGCGGCGGCGTCCTGCAGGTAGCTCGATTTGTAGAAGACGTGGCTGATCGGAACGATCAGCGTCTGCTCGTCGATCGCCTCGAGCAGCCGCTCGGTCGGCACCGTCACGCCGTCCTCGCTCTTCACGACGTGGATCTTCGCGCCGAGCTTCTCGAAGCCCTGCCACACGTACATCACGGTCGGGAAGTTCTGGTCGGTGTAGACGACCTTGTTGCGCGGGCCCGAGAAGTCGAGGCTCGACGCGACGAGCGCCTCGATCAGCGAGACGTTCTGGTGCATCACGACCGAGTCGGGCGGCGCGTTCAGCACCTTCGCGAGCACGTTGCCGACGTCGACGGGCGCGCTCCACCAGCCCTCGCCCCACGCGCGCACGCCGCGCGTGGCCCACTGGTCGGCGAACGCGCGCAGCTTGTCGTACACGGCGGCCGGCATCGCGCCGAGCGAGTGGCTGACGAGGTAGTTCGTGTTCGCGCAAATCGGGAAGCGCGCGCGCCAGGGCTCGGGCGAGAAGGTGTGAAGTGGTTGCATCCGCGTTACGACCGGGTACGAGGGCGTCGATGATAGGATCTCGCGCTCGTCCGCGCCGCGCAGGGCTCCGCGGAGCATGGCAGCGGACGGCATCGGAGGACGGCATGCAGCGATCGGCAGGCTCCACGGTTCTCTTCGTCTTCGCGCTCGCGATCGGAGCGCGCGCACAGTCGGCCGACGCGGTCGCGCCGGCGAACACCTGGTACACGCGCGGCGGCTGCGCGGCGCGCACCGGCGTCGCCGCGACGCCGCCGCCGGGCTTCGCGCCGCGCGAGCGCTGGAAGTACACCGCGGAGGGCGAGATCGCGAGCGAGCCGCTCGCATGGGGCGATCGCATCGCGCTCGAGGTGCAGCGCGGCAACGAGCGCCGCATCGAGTGGCTCGACCTCGCGACCGGCAAACGCCTGGCGGCGACCGCGTGGATCGGGGGCGGCTCGCTCAGCCCGAGCGTGTGGGGCGGGCAGATCGCGCTGCGCGCCGGCGAGAAGAAGCTCGCGTTGCTCGCGCCGCGCGAGCGCGCGCTCGAGCCGATCTGGCAGTACGAATCGCTCGAGGAGGTCCACGCGCCGCTGTCGTTCGAGGGCTCGATCTACGCGCTCGTCGGCGACGGCATCGAGCGCCTCGATCCGCCGTCGCTGAGCCCGGTCTGGCGCGTCGAGGGCGACTACCGGAGCGAGCTCGTGCTGCGCGGCGACAAGCTGTGGGCGCTCTCGTACGACAAGAAGGGCATGTCGTGGATGTACGAGATCGACCGCGCCACCGGCGCGTCGAAGAAGCTCGTCTCGTGCGGCGGCCACCAGGGACAGAAGCCCGAGCGCGGAAACGGCCCGCAGCTGTGCGCGCTCGATCCGCAGGTGTTCGTCTACCACTCGCTGCCGATCGTGCTGTCGGACTTCGGCACGACCACCGTCGGCATGGTCGACGTGACGAAGGATCCGACCTCGTTCGGCACCGCGTATCTCGCGGGCCAGGCAGTCGACTGCGCCGGCGGCTGGATCGTCGAGGTCCCCTACCAGGACCGCGGCAACTGCTGGGTGCAGGAGCTCGCGCGCACGAGCGAGCCGCCGCAGTTCCTCGCGGGCATCGACTCGCACACGGAGTTCGTCGGCGGGAACGTCTCGGCGTCGATCGCCGCGCGCGCGGTGCTGATCGGCGCGCGCGCGTTCGACCTCGACACGCGCCGCGTGTTGTGGGGCGCCTCGCGCGATCTCGCGCACCGCGCGATCCCGGTGCGCTCGGGCGTGCTGTACACCGAACGCGGCGGCGTGCTGAGCGGCTGGTTCGCAGGTCGCGGCGGCGCGGGCGCGAGCGGCGCGGCGGCCAGCGCCGCGGCCGCGCTGCCGCCGCTGCCCGCGCTCGACATCGCGTCGGGGCGCGCGCTGCTGCGCGACGGCGGCGTCGCCAGCGGCCGCTTCCGCTGCGCGGCCGGCGCGGCCGAGATCGACGTCGTCGCCCCGGGCGGCGTGAAGTCGAAACTCGCGCACGAGGACGCCGTGCTGATCGAGTCGATGGACGGGACGTACCAGTGGGCCGCCGAGCCCGTGCGCTACGCCGAGCACCTGCGCACGCTCGTGCGGATCGGCGACGCGAAGGCGTGGGTCGAGCTCGCGCGCGAAGCGCTCGGCACCAAGGACCCGGAGATCGTCGCGCGCTGCGTGAAGGCCGCGCGCGAGCTCGGCAGCACCGATCCCGATCTCTCGAAGACCGAGAAGGCGCGGCTCGACCTCGTCGCGAAGCCGCAGCGCGTGAACAAGGGGCGCGCGGACGAACTCGCCAAGCGCGAGGCCGAGCTCGTCGTCGCGCCGGCCAAGGCGCTCGTCGAGCGCTCGAAGAAGGTGCCGGCCGATGCGCCGCGCGGCACGCGCCTCGAGCTGCTCGCGGCCGCGCTCGAGCTCGCACCCGACTACGCGCCGGCGCGCGCGGCGCTCGAGGAGTGTCTGCCCGCGGCGAAGGCCGGCGATCTCGGCTGGTCGGGCGCCGAGTGGGTGGCGCTCGCGGCGGCCGCGCACAGCAGCGAGCTGCGCGCGATCCACGACCAGAGCACGGGCCCCGCGGCCGAGCGCGTCGCGCGCGCGCGCGACGCGTGGCGCAAGGCTCGCGAGGGCGAGATCGTCGCGCTCGGCGACGAGCGCGTCGTGCTGATCGCGGTCGAACCGAAGCAGGACTCGGTGCGCACGGTGCTCGGCTGGGCCGATCTCGCGTGCGGCGCGCTCGAGGAGCTGTGGGCTGCGCCGGGCGCGGCCGCGGCGCCGGCCGCGAGCGGCGCGCCGCCGCTCGCGATCTGGCTGCACCCCGACCTCGCGAGTTACCACGCGCTCGTGCCGCAGCAGACGCCGGATCTCAAACGCCAGCCGAAGACCGCGCTGGCGTGGCACGACTGGGAGCGCGAGGCCGTGCACGTCGTGCTGACCGACGACGTCGTGCAGCGCGCCGGCACGCAGGCCGCGTTCGCGCACGCGCTCGCGCACCTGTGGATGCGCACGCGCATGCCGGGCGTGAAGCCCGGGCTGCCGCTCGACGACAAGCTCTCCGGCTGGTGGATTCCCGCCGGCATGGCGACGTTCGTCGAGGAGCTCGGCTTCGACGCGGCCACGCGCGGCTTCGGCGTGCAGACCGGATTCACGCCGAGCTTCGACCTCGTCGGGCAGCTCGGCAACGAGAGCCTGATCGAGTGGACCGACCTGTACCAGTGGGACCGCGCGCGCACCGCGCGCGCCGACTCGCGCGGCACGCAGGTCGTCGCACTGCGGCTCGAGCTCGGGCCGAAGGTGCTCTTGTCGCAGCTGCAGCTGTACTACCTGCAGTCCGCCGCGACCGTGCACTACCTGTGGACGGCCGAGGACGGCAAGCACCGCGCGGCGCTGCTCGAGCTCGTCGGCGCGTGGCACGCGAACCAGCACAAGAACCTCGAGCTCGAGAAGGCGTTCGGGATGAGCGCGGCCGAGCTCGGCAAGCGCGTCCACGAGTGGACGCGCGAGGTCTCGGCGAACCTGCGTTAGGCTGTCCTGCGTTAGGCTGTGGCTCGCGTCCGGGGGCGAACGCTCCCGGGCCACCGAGGTCGAAGGGAGACGACGCATGCGGCGACGAGCGGCGCTGTGGAATCGGTTGTGGAGTGCGGCGCGCTGCGTCGCGCTGGTGGCGTGGGCGCCGCTCGCGCACGCGCAGGGCGAGCCGAGCAGCGCGAGCGAAACCGCCGCGCCGGCGCCGGCCGCCGACGGCGCGGAAGCGCCCGAAGGGCACTGGTACACGCGCGCCGGCTGCGCATCGCGCAGCGGTCGCACGCGCACGCGCGCGCCGCGCAGCGCGCCGCCGCTGGCGTGGACGCGCGACTTCGCCGAGCCGCTGGAGAGCGAGCCGCTCGTGTGGGAGGACCGCGTCGTCGTCGAGTGCAAGCTGCGCCTGTACGGGCTCGACCTCGCGACCGGCGCGGTGCTGTTCGAGCGCGCGACCGGACCGCAGCTCGATCGGCGCTGGCAGGCGACGCTGTACGGACCGGCGCTGGTGTGGCGCGGCGAGGGCAACGCACTCGAGTGCGGGCGCTGGCAGGGACGCGCGGTGCAGCCGACGCAGACGCTCGCGTTCGCCGCGCCGCCGCGCTCGTGGCTCCTGTACGAGGACGAGCTGTACGTCGTGACGACCGATGCGCTGCAGTGCTACGCGCTCGGCGACGCGCGCCCGCGCTGGAGCGCGCGCGGCAACTACCAGGGCGAGATCGCGCTGCTCGGCGACCGCGTGTGGGTCTCGAGCCACGACAACGCGCGCACCGCGTACGTCAACGCGTTCACGCGCGCCGGCGGCGAGGCGCGCGGCAGCTATCTCGCCGGCGTCTATGCCGAGGAGACGCCGCACCCGAACGCGTACCCGACGCTGTGCGTGTCGGCCGAGGACGTGCTCGTGCGCCACGCGGTGCCGATCGCGTCGACCAAGGGCACGTCGATGTGGGCCGACGTCGACGTGAGCGCCGGGCTCGCGCCGCGCACGATCCCGATCCTCACCAGTCCCGCGCGCACCGGCGACGGCTGGATCGCGTTCATCAACGAGCCGACGTCGCGCCGGCGCTCGCTGATGCGCGTGCTCGTGGACTCCGACGAGTTCTACGAGCTAGCCGCGAAGGACCACCACGCCGAGTTCGCGCAGTCGGTCGTGCCGACCTCGATCGCGGGCTCGGTCGCGTGCCTCGGCGGCGGCGCGTTCGACGTCGCGAGCCAGCGCGCGCTGTGGCGGATCGAGGGCGGCGCCGCGCTGCGCACGGTGCCGGTGCGCGACGGCGTTTTGATCACGCGCACCGCGCAACAGCTGCGCGCGCACCTCGGCGCCGCGCGGCGCAAGACCGAGGAGGCTGCGCCGGCGCTGGCCGTGTTCCCCTTCGCGCCGGCCGCCGCGGGAGCGGCTGCGCCAGGCGCCGCCGCGCCCGGCGCCGCCGCGACCGGCGCCGCAGCAGCTGCGCCCGCGGACGCGAAGGGCGAGCTCGTCGCGAAAGCCCACGCGTGCTTCGCCGACGGCTCGATCGCCGACGGCGATCTGCGCGTCAAGCTCGACACCGGCAAGGTGTGGTCGGCGGCGCTGAAGAAGACGCTGCCGCTCTCGGAGCTCGAGTACGCCGAGGACCGCGAGGGCAAGCCGCTGTACCTGCGCCGCGCGGCGGATGCGTTCGCGTTCGCCAGCGCGCAGTGCGATCGGCGCGCGGCGCGCGCGCACCTCGAGCTCGCGACCAAGGCCGCGACCGCGAACGCGCACGAGGTCGCGCGCGAGAGCCTGCGCCGCGCGCGCTCATTCGGCGCGGCCGCGAAGGACGCCGAGCCGCTCGACAAGAAGCTCGCGGCGATCGGCGCGAAGAAGCCCGGGGCGAAGGCGCTCGAGGATCTGCAGGCCAAGCTCGCCGCGCTGGCGGGCGAGCGCGACGCCGAGCTGCTCGCGCGCTTCGCGGCGCTGCCGCCGTCGCTGCCGGCGGCGGCGCGGCAGCCGTGGCTGCGCGCGGTGCTCGCGCTGCGGCCCGAGCATGCAGAGGCACACGCGGAAGTGCGCGCGGCGCTGCCCGACGGGCTCGCGACGGCCGACGCGTTCGACGCGCGCGCGTGGCTCGACTTCGCGGCGACGAATCCGCGCGCGACGCTGAAGACGATCGAAGTGCCGGCCGGCGCGGCGCCGAAGGTCGACACGCCGGCCTGGGGACTCGCGCTCGCGCGCAAGGTGAACCCGGAGAACCGCCGCCGCTGGCGCACGGACGTCGCCGGCGTCGGCACCGATCAGCTCTACATCCTGAGCTCGATGCAGGATCCCGAGGCGCTGCGCGCGTGCTGGTCGATGAGCGAGCTCGTCTCGCAGTG
>SCVU01000135.1 GCA_004296785.1 Planctomycetota bacterium | reverse complement strand
GGCGACGCGAAGCGCGCCGCGCTCGCAGAGGGCGGCGGCAACGAGCGGACGGAGGAGGCGGTCGCGCGCGGACTGCGCTACCTCGCCTCCGTGCAGCGGCCGAGCGGCCTGTGGGGCGACGCGGGCGAGCTCGACGAGAAGTACGGCGACGTGCGCGTCGGCAAGAGCGGGTTGTGCGTGCTCGCGTTCCTCGGCGCGGGCCACACGCCGCAATCGAGCACGCAGCACAGCGCCGTCGTCGAGCGTGCGATCGACGCGCTGCTCGCGCTGCAGGATCAAAGCAGCGGTCAGTTCGGCGACACCGAGGCGTACGGCCACGGCATCGCGACGTACGCGCTCGCCGAGGCGTACGCGCTGACGCAGGATGCGCGCCTGGCCGCGCCGCTCGAGCGCGCGATCGCGCGCATCCTCGCCGCGCAGGCGCGCTCGGACGATCCGCAGATCGCGGGCGGCTGGGGCTACTACTACGCCGATCGCGAGCGGCGCTTCGACCGCTGGCCGCGCGCGGCGATCAGCGCGTGGCAGGTGATGGCGCTGGAGTCCGCGCGACTGGGCGGCCTCGCGGTGCCCGACGCCGCGTTCGAAGCGGCGGCCGGCTTCCTGCGCGGCACCTTCGACGAGGACGGCGGCTGGTACCGCTACAACCACGATCCGGTGCGCACCGGCTCGGCCTGGCCGACGCTGCCGGCGAGCACGCCGGCCGCGCTGTTCGCGCTGTCGCTGATGGACGAGCCGCTCGATGCGCCGCGCCTGGAGCGCACGTGGGAGTACGTGCTCACGCGCGCGCCGCGGCGCTACGCGTGGGAAGGCGACGACGCGTTCGTGCTGCGCGGCGCCGGCAACGTGTACTTCTGGTACTACGCGACGCTGGCGTGCTTCCGCCGCGGCGGCGACGTGTGGGAGCGCTGGAACGCGGCGATGCAGTCGACGCTGTTGCCGGCGCAGGCGGCCAACGGCTCGTGGCGGCCGATCGATCCGTACGCGGACTTCGCGCGCGACAGCGCGAGCGACCGCAGCTACACGACCGCCGTGTGCGTGCTGTGCCTGGAGGTCTACTACCGCTACTTCACGCCGCTCTTGCGGGTGCGCTAGCGGCGTCGGCGCCGGCGCCGCGGCGTCGCGGGGCGGCTCTTGAACCGGCGCAGGTGCCTGCTAGACTCCCCGCCCCTTCGAAGCATCTGCCCCACAGCGCCGGCGAGAGGCCGGTCCCGGATCGATCAAGGTGCCCGGGTGGCGGAATTGGCAGACGCACTAGCTTGAGGTGCTAGCGGGGTCAAACTCGTGCTGGTTCGAATCCAGTCCCGGGCACCACTCTTCGCTCCACGGAGCTTCCGGCACCGCGCGTTCCCGCGGACGGCTCGGCGGCCACTCGCGGCCTCGACGGCGCTGAGCCGCGCGCGGTACCGCTGAACCGCCGAGTCCGGCACGCGCTACTCCAGCGGCACGATCGCGCGCGCGCCGATCTCGATCTTCTTCTCGTCGAGGTCGAGCTGCACGAGCAGCGAGCGCGCGATCTCCGCCCAGCCGATCCACGCGGTGTCCGCCGCCAGCTTCGCGCCGACGTTCTTCTGCTTGAACTCGGTCTGGAACTTCTCGGCGGCCGCCTTGTACGCATCGTCGAAGCGCAGCCGCTCGTCGCTGCCGTCCTCCGGCGGGATCTTGCCGCCGAACGACTGCGCGGCGACCGCTTGCTCGATGCGCGGCCGCTCGACGCTCCAGTTGATCGCGACGTCGGCCTCGTAGGCGGCGATCTTGCGCAGCGCCGCGGCGCCCGTGCGCGGTTGCGCGTAGAGGAACGCGTTGCACGCGGGCATCGCGAGCGCCGGGTTCGTCAACGAGATGAACTCCGAGCTCTCCTTCAGCGCCCGCTTGCGCGGGTCCTTCGCGACGTCGTAGTACGCGCGGATGATGTCGCCGATCAGCTGGTGGTGGTTCGACACGATCAGCAGCCCGTCCTGCGTGCGCGACGTCGAGATGTGGCCGGTGCCCGGCACGAACGCGTTCCAGAACTCGTAGACCTCGACGCCGTTGACGCGGTTCGTGTACACGCCGCGATCGCCGGGCTTGCGGCCCGCGATGCCGAGCATGCCGGGGTTCTGCTCGACGCGCCGGTGCAGATCGTTGACCTTGGCCGAGTTCTCCATCCAACCGATCACGGCCCACGCGACCGTCGGGCTGGAGTTGTGCTCCGGTCCATCCGCGCCCTCGTCCGGGTAGTCCATCGGGCGCACGACGAGCGCGATGCGGCTCTTCAGCGCGGCTTCGATCTCCTCGATCAACCGGTACGCGTCGGGATAGCCGTACAGGCTCTTCACCGTGTCGTTGAGGTTCTTCTGCCCCGCGGGTTCCCACGCCTCGAAGGCCTGGCGCAACAGGTCGCCGATGTTCGTCTGCGCGTAGAACAGGAGCATCGCGTCCGACGTCGCGAGCTTGGCGATCTCGAGCATGTCCTTGAGCTCGAATCCCTTCGCGCGGTACAGCCGCTTCATCGCCGGCGTCATCTTCTCGGACGACAGGTCCGCGTGCATGCGCACGCCGAGACCGCCGTCGAGGTCGACGACGCCCTGGAATTCCTTGACCGCGGAGGCCTGGAACAGCCGCGCGAGGAACGCGGTCGTCCAATCCTGCGCCGACGCGTCGGGCCAGCCCTTGCCCCCCAGTCCGAGCGACCCGAGCAACGCCTGCAGGTCGACGTGTGCGACGAGCTCGTGCCCGTGCGACATGCGCCGCTGGATCTGGTCGGCGTAGCGCGCGCTCTGCCCGAGCGAGTCCTGGCCCTTGGCCGCCTCGAGCTCCGCGGCCTGCGCGACGATCTTCGCGGTCGTCCCGATCACGCCGACGTCGCGCACGCGGCGCGCGAACAGCGTGCGCGACAGCCCGCCGCCGCTCAGCGTGTACTGACCGTCGGCGCCGTCGACGCGCAGCCCGCTCGCGTCGAGCCCGGCGACGCCCGGGTGCGCGAGCGCCGC
>SCVU01000134.1 GCA_004296785.1 Planctomycetota bacterium | reverse complement strand
GCGCAAGAGCTCGAGCCCCGCGCGCAGCGGCCCGTTGTCGAGCACCGCGCGCCCGCTCGGGCACGAGTTGAACAGCGGCACCGGTCGGTAGCCGTGGCGCGCGCACTCGAGCGCGAGCGCGAGCGCATCGGGACCGTCGAGGTCGATGACCAGCGCGGCCTCGCCGGCGCGCGGCGGCGTCCAGCTCGCGCGCGCGCGCTCGCGCGCGGCCGCCCACTTCGCGCGGTCCTCGTCGCCGCTCGCATAGGGCGCGGCGAAGAGCACCGGCTTCGCCCACGGCGACCAGTGCGCGGAGTCGGGCGCCCAGACGTTGTAGAGCTGCTCGGCGTTCATGGGTTCACCTGCTCGCATCGGTTCGACGAGACGGAGCGGTTCGACAACAGGGAACGGTTCGACGACACGGAGGGGCTCGACGAAACCGAGCGGTTCACCAACACGGCGACGTCCAGCGCTTCCGCGTCGACGAGCGCGCGGCGCGCGATGCGCCCGTAGATGCCGGCGGCGCGGCCGTCGATCACGTACACGCCGATGCACGGCCACGCGCGCTCGCCGTGCACGTCGAGCGCGAGCGCGTCGAAGCGCCGCTGCGCGACCCAATCGGACGGCGACCACCGCGCCGAGCGCGCGATCGCGCGCCACTGCTTCGGCTCGACGACGTCGCGCAGGCCGATCTCCTCGCCGACGCGGCCGAGCGCGGGCTTGACGAGCCATGCGGGATCGGCGCGCCAGTCGACGTCGCGCGGCGAGCGCGTCTCGGGCAGCATTGCGCGCCACGTCGGCAGCGGCGCGGTGAGCCGATCCCACGCCAGCGGGAAGCGCTTGCTCTGCACGAGCAGCGCGGAGCCGGGGTTCGCCTGCGGCGTGCGCGAGCCGCGGAAGAAGGCGCGCCAGCCGCTGCGCCGCGGCAAGTTCGCGAGCCACTCGGCCGGGTAGAAGCGCGCGAGCGCGTCGAGGCGCCCGGCGAACCACTCGGTGCGCGCGTGCGCGACGCCGTCCTGCCATTCGAGTTGAGTCGGGTCGAGCAGGCACGTGCGCCGTTCGCGCGCTTCGAGTGCGCGGCCGAGCTGCACCATCACCTGCCGATCGTCGGTGTACGCGGTCGCGTGCACGAGCCCGATTGCGCCGCCGGCGGGCGTCGCCGCGGCGAGCGCGTCGGCCAGCGCCGCCGTCGGATCGCCGCACGGCGCGAGGCCGAGCAACTCGGCGGCGATGCGCGTGATTCCGCCGGCCTCGATGAAGCCGCCGGGCACGTCGCTGTTGACCTCGGAGATGCGCCAGCCGGCGCTCGTCCAGTGGAAGTCGAAGCGCATCGTGCGCGCGGCGCCGCGCGCTTCGCCGAGCGCGTGCGCTTCGGAGAGCGCGGCGCGGATCGCGCGCGGCAGGCCGAGCTCGCCGTGCAGCTCTGGTCGCTGCATGAGCTCGCGCTCGGCGGCGAGCGTCTCGCGCGCGAGCTGCTCGGCGAGCGCGGCGAGCTCGCGCCACGCGTCGTCCGTCAGCACGAGCGCGTAGTCGGCGAGCACGCCGTGGTCGGCGAACTGCGGGTCCCACTTGCCGCACTCGAAGATCGCGCGGCGCCGCAGCGCGGCGAGCTCGGTCGGCGCGAACTTGCGCGTGACGCTGAGCGGCGCGGACGTCGGCGGTGGGGGCGCGATGGGCGCGGTCGCGCCGCGCTCGGCGACGACGCGCTCAGCGTCGGTGCGCTCAGCAGCAGCGTGGGCCGTCACCCCAGCCCTCCGAACGCGTAGACCGTGAACGCGCCGATCGCGAGCAACACGAGTCCCGGGAACACGCCGTGCGCGAACGCGCTGCGCTCGCCGCGCTCCGGCTGCGGGCGCAGCGCCCCGTCGAGCCAGTGCGCGAGCAGCGCGATCGCGAGCGCCGGCCAGCCGCGCAGCGCGAAGTCGCGCAGCGTCGCGCCGGCCGAGATCCAGTTGCCGGCCGACGCGGCGCCGAGCACGAGCGCCTGTGCGATCGCGGCCGCCGCGACGCGCAGGCCGCTGGCGAGATCGCGCTCGATCGTCACGAGATCCGCCGCGCCGCTGGCGCGCAGCGCGACGAGCTGCAGCACGCCGAACGCCGCGGTCGCCAGGCCCGAGCTGAACACGACGACCCACCAGCCCGGCCCGTCGCCGATGTTGCCGCCCGCGTAGACGAACGCGAACGCGAACGCGTAGCCGCACAGCGCCGCCGCGGCCGCGGGGTTGCGCCGCTCGACGACGTCGTCGCGCAGGCTGATGCCGAGCCACGGCGTCGCGAAGAGCAGCACTTGGATCCACGCGCCGCCGAGCGCGGTGTACAGCGCGAGGTAGCGCAGATCGCCGCGCACGTCGTGCGAGGCCGCGAAGCGCAGCACCGCGAGGACGATGCCCGCGGCGAGCAATGGGCACAGGATCAGCGCCGCGCGCCCGCGCACCGGACCCGGCACGTGCGGCCGCGCGCGCGAGCTCGCGATCCACAGCAGGCTCCCGACGATCCACACGAGGAACGCGACGACGGCGATGAAGCCCTCGTCTTCCGACATCGGGTAGCGCGTCGAGGTCTGCAGCAGCGTGTGCATGGGTGAGCGCGCGCGAGTCGTTCGATCGGCGCGGCTCTCCGCACACCTCGCTCGTCGCTCTCGGCGGCACCGTACATGGCGCGCGGCGCGGCATTCAATCCCGGCGCCTCGATCCCGCGCCGCTCGGCGCGCGCTCCTCGGCCCGCGGCGCCGCGGATTCTCGCGCGAATCGCGGGCAATCCCGCGCCAGTTCGAAGTCGGACGGTGAATTCGCCCCGGCGCGGCTCACGTTCGAGCTGGAGTCGTCGCGCCGTGCCCCCTTCTTGGAAGTCCTCTCGCCTGCTCACGCTGGCCGCCGTCGTCGTCGTCGTCGCCGCGCTCTACTTCGCCAGGGGCGTGCTGATCCCGTTCGCGCTCGCGCTGCTCGTGAGCTTCCTGCTGACCCCGCTCGTCACGCGCCTGCAGCGCTGGCGCTTTCCGCGCGTCTTGGCCGTCGTGACGGCGGTGCTGCTCGTGACCGTCGCCGCGGGCTCGACCAGTTGGCTCGTCGTCGGTCAGGTCCGCGACGTCACTTCGAGCCTGACCGAGTACCGACAGAACGTCCGCGGCAAGCTCGCGACGCTGCACGGCGCTTTCGCGCGGCCCGTCGAAAAGGCGCTGAAGACCGTCGAGTCCTTCGAGGCCGACCTCGCGCCCGCGCCGCAGCCCAGTGGCGCAGCGGTGCAGCCCGTCCGCATCGTCGAGCCCGCGCGCGGCCCGCTCGAAGTCCTGTTCGACGCGTCGCGACCCGCGGTCGGCATGCTGCTGACCGCCGCGCTGGTGCTGTTGTTCGCCTTCATGATGCTGCTGCGCCGCGACGACCTCGGCGATCGCTTCATCCGCATCATGGGCAGCGGGCAGATCCTCGTGACCACGCGCGCGCTCGAGGAAGCCGGGCAGAAGGTGAGCAGCTACCTGTGGCGACTGCTGCTGCTCAACGGTCTGCAAGGCTTCGCGGTCGCGCTCGGCTTGCTGTGGATCGGCGTGCCCAACGCGCTCTTGTGGGGGCTGCTCTCCGCGATCCTGCGCTTCATCCCGTACCTCGGTCCGTGGGTCGCGGCCGCGTTCCCGGTCCTCACGTCGCTCGCGGTCTCCGCCGGCTGGTCGCAGCCGCTGATCACGATCGGGATGTTCGTGTTCCTCGAACTGCTCAGCAACAACGTGCTCGAGCCGTGGATCCACGGCAAGGGCACCGGCATCTCGCCGCTCGCGCTGCTCGGCTCGACGCTGTTCTGGACGTGGTTGTGGGGGCCCGTCGGTCTCGTGCTCGCGA
>SCVU01000133.1 GCA_004296785.1 Planctomycetota bacterium | reverse complement strand
GCCGAGCGCGCGCGCACGCTCGATCCGCGCGCCGAACCCGGTCCGCGCGTGCGCGCCACGCGCTCGGTGTTCTATCCCGACACCGAGGACGTGATGGGCTGGCGGATCGGCACGCACGGCTTCCGCATCCTGCTCTCGGCCCAGGTCCCGCAGATCGCGCGCGAGCGCGTGCGGCCCGACCTCGATCGCTTCCTCGCCGAGCACGCACTGACGCGCGCCGCGATCCGCTCGTGGGTCTGCCATCCGGGCGGTCCGAAGGTGCTGCAGGCGCTCGAGCAGGGTCTCGAACTGCCGGACGGCGCGCTCGCGCTGTCGTGGGAGAGCCTGCGCAATGCGGGCAACCTGTCGAGCGCGAGCGTCCTGCTGATCCTCGAGCGCACGCTCGAGCGCGCGCGCCCGCCCGCGGGCTCGCCCGGCGTGATGCTCGCGATGGGCCCGGGCTTCTGCTCGGAGCTGCTGCTGCTCGACTGGTAGCGCGCGCGGCTGCTAGGTTGCGCGCCCCCGTGGCGCTCTCCGAACTCGACCGGCGGTTGATCCGCGTCTCCGTCGCGATCGTGCGCGGCGACTGGGACGAGTTGCGCTTCGAGCGCAGCGCGGCGCCGCAAGGCGAACCGAACCGCGCGTGGCGCGAAGCGGTGCTGCAGACGCACCTGTTCGCCGGCTTCTCGCGCGTCGTCGAGGCGTTCAGCCAGCTCGATACCGCCGGCGGCCTGGGCGCGCCCGGCGCGGACGAGATCCTGCGCGAGGACGGGGCGCCCGAACGCGGTCGACCGCTGTTCGAGAAGATCTACGCGGGTGCGGCGCCGACGGTGCGCGCGATGCTCGAGCGCCAGCATCCCGAGTACGCGGACTGGGTGATCGGCCACGCGTACGGGCGCGTCCTGTCGCGACCGGGCCTCGCCGCGGATCGGCGCGAGCTGCTCGCGTGCGCGTGTCTCGCCGCACAGGGACAGGATCGACAGCTCGGCAGTCACGCGCGCGGCGCGCTGCGCTGCGGCGCGACGCACGCGGAGCTCGTCGAGGCGATCGAGCTCGTCGGTCCGGCCATCGGACCCGCGCTGCTCGCCGCCGCGCGCGCGGTCGTGGCGCCGCTCGCGCCGCGCTGATTTTTTTCTCACTCGACCCGCAACCGTTCGCGCGCCCGCGCATCCGGGGGACGAGTCCGGCTCCCCCGCTCGCGCCGCACCGGCGCGCGCGGCTCGCGGCGCCGGCGGTCGAGGAGATGTTTCGATGAAGCTCGTCGCGATCGCGTTGCGTGGATTGTGCGTGGGTGTGTTGTGCTGGTCCGCGGTCGGGTGCGCCACTCCGCCCGGTCACCGCAAGACCGAGCTGGAGGCCGGACCGACCGGGATCCGGCTGAGCTCGGAGAGCGCTCCGAAGGAGAAGACGCTGAAGGTGCAGCTGCCGCCCGGTGCGTGCGCGTGCATCACGCAGTACGACGCGGGCGGGCAGCAGGTCGGCTCGCCGTCGAACCTCGCGAGCCCGGGCGGCTCCGTGCCGCTTTCCGCGAGCGCGCGCACGGCGACGATCCAGCCGTACAAGTGTGACGATGCGACGGCGCGCAATCCGTGCACGGCGCCCGGCGGCACGAGCGGCGTCGGCGGTCCGACGACGCAATCGCTCGAGCGGCGCGCGGTGTGGATCCACGCGTTGCCGGACGAAGCCGGGCGAGCGCAGTGGTTGAGCGTGATCGCCTCCGGCGCGGACGCGGTCGTCGCGAGTCAGTTGCTCGAGTTGGTGCAGAACGGACCGGTCGCCGCCTGCCCGCCGAACCTCGACGTCGAGTTCTGGGCGAGCGCGTCGCCGCACGGGCTCGAGCTGTACGAGACGGAGCCGCTGCTCGACCTGCCGGTCGCGCTGAACGCGCATGCGATCGACCTCGCGACGAGCTACGACGGCTGCTGGTTCCGCTCGACGTGCGCGTTCCCGATCGAGCACCTCGATATTTCGGTGCCGGGAATCAACGCGCTCGTGATCCCGTACGAGCCGGTCGGCAAGCCGCGCGTCGAGTACCGGATCGAGCACGAGGTCGAGTAAGGCGTCCTTCGGTGGACCGAGTCGCGCGCTGCGCGCGCGACTGAGGCGACCGAAGACGGTCGCCTGACTTCGCACGGCGAGCGGCGCGCAGACGCGCCACTCGCCGTGCGAAGTTCAAGTGAACGCGAGCTGAGATCGAGGAGGGCGCTGAGGGAGAACTCGCGTTGAGATCGAAGAGACCGTTGAGAGAGAACTCGCCGGTCGCACATGAACAAGGCGAGTCTCCGTCGCCATCACCGAACGGCATGTTCTCTCGCAGCGCGCCCTTCGACGTCAACGCGAGCTCGCTCGCAGCACGCCCTTCGATCTCAACGCGTGCTCGCCCGCAACGCCCCCCTCGATCTCGCCGCGTGTTCAAAGCGAACTCCGCGGCTCGGAGGGGCGCGTCCGCGCGCCCCTCCGAGCCGCGGAGTCGCGTGCGCGTCCTCGCGCACGCAAGTCGCGCGCTTCGCGCGCGACCTTCCTACTCACCCCCTCACAACACCAAGCTCAACCGCGCCCCGACCACCAACGCATCCTCCACCGCCCCATCCCCACCCGGATTCACCACGTACTGCACATCCGGCTTCACCGTGCCCCACCCGGCAAAACTCCACTCGTAGAACACCTCGAACGCCGTCTCCGAACTCTCGCCGAACCCCGCCTCTCCGCTGAACCCGACCCACGTCGCGCCGACACCGCACGCATCCGCATCTCGCCCGTCGATCCAACCCAGGCGCGTCGCGCCGAGCGAGACGTGCTGCTCGACCTCGCTCACGTCCGGATCGGCGAACCCGAACATCAAGAACCCACTCCAGCCCTGCGCGTCGTCGCCGAGCTCCGGACACTCACGCATCAGCACCTGGTCAACGACGACGTACGCGATCGTCGCCCCATCGTCGCTGCCGCCATCGAAGCGCGCGAAATCACCCGTGTGGTGCGCGCAGCCGACGCGCGCGCTCCCGGCGCGCGTGCCGCCGAGCGACCAGCTCCGCTGAACCTCCGCGATCGCGTACGCGTCGCTCGGCGGACCGAACAGCGTCGCGGGACCGAGCGAGCCCGTCGTCTTGCCGATCTGCTCGGCGCCGTCGAACACGCCAAGTCCGAACGCCCACGCTTCGCTCGCCTGCCACCACGCGAGCGCGCCGAACGCAGTTTCGGGGTACGTCGGCATCGACGCGTGCACCGGCGACCACGACACGCTCGTGTTGACGAACGCGCCGGCGGTCGCGCTGCTCGCGAACTCGGCGAACGCGTCGATCTTGCCGAGCTTGACGCGCAGCGCGTCGCCGGCGAGCCGCTGCTCGTACCAGATCTGCGCGAGCTGCGTGCGGTTCTCGGTCAGCGAGAGCCCCGAGATCGACTGGTAGTCGCCGGCCCCCTCGGACGGATTGCCGCCGCCGACGTGGTAGGCCTCGACCCCGAGCGCGGCGCCGTCGAGCCCCGCGAGCGCGGCGAGGTCGAGGTCGATGCCGATCGAGAAGAACGATGCGCCGGCGCCGCCGCTGTCGACGCCGCCGTCGACGACCTCGAGGTAGTCGAGCGTG
>SCVU01000132.1 GCA_004296785.1 Planctomycetota bacterium | reverse complement strand
CGAGCGTCGCGGGATCCTCGGCGCGCTCGTCGAGCGAGCGCGCGAGAGCCGCGGCGCTCAGCGGCTCGGCGGACGGCGTCGCGCAGCCCGCCAGCGGCAACGCGCAAGCGAGCGCGATGCACAGCGGAACGAGCGGAATGGACGGAATGGATGCAGCAGTGAGTACGACCGGCATGACACGACCTCGAAGACGTTGCGGAGCGCACGCTCCGCGGGAACGACAACTTCGAAGTCAGCGTCTAGAGGCGCAGCGGAATCGCCGCTCGCGGCGGTGCCGCGCGCCGGGACGGCCGCAGTGCGGCATCGAGCCCGCGCGGCGTCGGCGCGTGCACGAGCTCGAACGCGACCGCCGTCGGTGCGTGCGCGAGGCTCGGCACTTCGGGCGCCGGTTCCGCCTTTACCGTCGGCGTGGTCGAGCGCGGCAGCTCGACGCGCTCACAGCACGCGCAGTCGTCGTGCTCGGCCGTCGCGATCGGCTCGGCGCCGTCGCGCGCTCCGCCGTCGGCCTCGTCGCAGCAGCTCTGCGCGGAGATCCCGGCCAGCGGACCGCGGCACTCGCACAGCCACGCCCGCACGCCGGTCGGCAGCAGGACCGCCGGCAGCAGCAGGACGAACAGCAGGAGTGCACGGAGCGGCATCGGACGGGCCTACGTATCGGCGCACGCTAGTGCGAGCCTGGAGTTCGGTCAACCTGCGCGCCCTCGACGCCCCTTTGCGGCAGTCGCAGGGCCGGTGCGTGCTAGCGTGCGCGCGTGCAGACGCGTGCGCTCGGACGGACCGATCTCGCGATCCCGGCGGTCTCGTTCGGCGCGTACGCGCTCGGCGGCGGCTACTGGGGCGCGCAGGACGAGGCGCAGGGCGTGCGCGCGATCGAGGTCGCGCTCGAGCTCGGCATGTGCGCGATCGACACCGCGCCGGTCTACGGGCTCGGCGCGTCGGAGCGCCTCGTCGGTCGCGCGCTCGCGGGCCGGCGCGCGCGCGCGATCGTGATGACGAAGGTCGGTCTGCGCTGGGACGGTCCGAACGAGCCCGGCGATCCACGCGTCGCGCAAGCGAAGCCGCAGGTCGCCGCGGACGGTTCGAAGGTGCCGATCGTGCGCGACAGCCGTCCGGCGATCGTGCGCGCGTGCGTCGACGCGAGCCTGAGCCGCCTTGGGCTCGAGCGCATCGACCTCGTGCAGATCCACTGGCCCGATCCGCACACGCCGCTCGCCGAGACGCTCGGCGAGTTGCTCGAGCTGCGCCGCGCGGGCAAGGTCGCGTGGATCGGCGTGTCGAACTTCAGCGCGGCGCAGATCGAGGAGGCCGCGCGGATCCTCGCGCCGATTCCGCTCGCGAGTCACCAGCTCCCGTTCGGGCTGCTGACGCTCGGCGCCGCCCGCGAGCTGTTGCCGCAGGCGCGGCGCGCCGAGATCGGCGCGCTCGCGTACGGCGCGCTCGGGCAGGGGCTGCTGACGGGCGCCGTGCGCGCCGAGCGCGCGTTCGCGGCGAGCGAGGGTCGCGCGCGCCGCGCGACGTTCCAACCGCGCAACCGCGCGCGCGTGAATCGCGCGCTCGACGAGGTCGTCGCGCCGATCGCGCGCGCGCACGGCGCGTCGATCGCCGCGGTCGTGCTCGCGTGGACGGCGGGGGAGAGCGGGGTCACCAGCGTGCTCGCCGGCGCGCGCAATCCGGAGCAGGTGCGCGAGAACGCGCGCGCCGCGGGGCTCGTGCTCACGCCGGACGAGCGCGCGCGGATCCGCGCGGCATTCGAGCAGTTGCGCCTCGAGCCGGGCGCCGGAGCCGGTTGGCGCGCGTGGTTGCGCCATTGGCTGCGGCGCTGAAGCCGACTCGTTGAAGCGGACTGCCGGCGACGAGATCCGCGTTGCGCTCGCCACCACTGCGGCAAGGGACCGCGTGCGCACCACTTCCGGCCCGCGCCACGAACTCCCATGAACAAGTTCCACTCGCTCGCTCGCACTGGTTTCGCCTTCACCGCCCTGCTCTCCGTCGCGCAGGCGCAGACCGCGCTGCTCGCCGAGAAGGGGCCGCTCGTCCCGACCGCGCAGCTGCCGCAGTTCGGGCGCGGGCTCGCGCTGAGTTCGGATCGCCTGTTCGTCGGCTCGCCCGGCGCGGGCACCTGGCAGTTGCCGATCGGCGGGATGCAGGTGTACGAGCGCGCGCCGAGCGGCGAGTGGAACCCGACGGCGACGCTGCAGGCGCCGGCTCCGAATCCGGGCGACGAGTACGGCTTCGCGGTCGCGTCGAGCGGCGCTTGGATGATCGTCGGAGCACCGAGCGACCAACCGACCGGCGCGTCGCTCCAGACGGGCGTCGCGTACGTGTACCAGCGCCAGCCGGACGCGAGCTGGTCGCTGCATGCGGAGCTCGCGCCGCCGAACGGCAAGTTCGCGGACATCGCCGGTGCCGCGGTCGTGCTGCGTCCCGGCCGCGCGCTCGTCGCCGCGCCGCAGCGCGATTTCTCGACGTACGACGAAGGCGCCGCGTACCTCTTCGAGCTCGGCCCCAGCGGGCAGTGGACGCAGAGCGCGGAACTGCGCGCGACGACGCCGGTGACGCACGCGTATCTCGGATTGTCCGCCGCGCTGCAGGGCGATCGCGCGCTGCTCGGCGCGCCGGGTGCGGGCAGCGGGACCGCGCACGTGTTCGAGCGGCTCGCGAGCGGTGTCTGGAGCGAGGTCGCGACGCTGCAAGCGCCCGACCCGACGCACAGCGACATGTTCGGCGCGGCGCTCGCGCTCGACGGCGAGCGCGCCGCGGTCGGCGCGTACAAGCACTCGCACCAGGGCGTGAAGCGCGGCGCCGTATATCTGTACGAGCGCAGCGCGGGCGGCGCGTGGAACTTCGTGCAGGAGCTGCGCTCCGACAACGGCACGCCGGGCGAGCAATTCGGCTGGTCGGTCGCGCTCGAGGGCGACGCGCTGCTCGTCGGCGCGCCCGGCAACAACGAGACCGTCGCGCTGAGCGGTCGCGCGTACCGCTTCCTGCGCGATGCCGCAGGCGTGTGGAAGCAGAGCGACGTGTTCGCGATGCCCGCGCTGCAGCAGGGCGCCGGCTACGGCCTATCGGCGGTGCTCGCGGACGGTCGCTGCGCGGTCGCAGCGCCGTTCGCCGCCGCCGGCGGCGTTCAGGTGGGCCGCGTGTTCGTCTACGACCCGACCCCGCTCGACGCGAGCGACTCGCGCCTGTCGCTCGCACAGGGCGGCGCGATCTCGTTCGAGCTCGACGCCGGCTTCGCGCACGCGGGCGAACTGGCGCTGCTGCTCGGCAGCACGAGCGGCGCGCTGCCGGGTCAGGTGATCGCGCCGGGCGTGCTGCTGCCGCTGAACGCGGACGCGTACTTCCTGTACACGCTCGCGCAGCCGAACCACGCGCCGCTGTCGGGTTCGCTGCAGGTGCTCGGCGCCGGCGGAGCCGGGAGCGCTTCGTTCACGCTGCCGGCGGGAACCTCGGCGTCGCTCGTCGGCACGACGGTGCACCACGCGTTCGCGACGATCGCGCTCGCGACGGGCACCGCGACGTTCGCGAGCAACGCGCGCGGCATCGCGCTCGTGCCGTAGCGTGCGGCGTCGTTCTCCCGCGCGCGCTTCGGAACTCGCTCGCGCGTCACAGCCCGTGCGCGAGCCCGCCGCCCTGCCAGGCCGCGAGCGCGGCGAGCGCGGCGGCCGTCCACAGCGCAAGGCGATAGCCGAGTTGCGCGAGCCCGCCGTCGGGCCGCTCGCACCTGCGCGCGAGCACGGCGGCGAGCGCGCTCGCCGCGCACAGTCCGACGCCGGTCCAGCGGTGGCGCTCGACGAGCTCGCCGTGCGCGCCGGCGGGATCCAGCGCCGCGGCGAGCGCGTAGCCGGTCGCCGCCGCGACGAGCGCGCTCGCGGCGCCGAACGTCACGCAGTAGCGCGCCGCCTGGCGCAGCGCGCGCTCGCCGCGCGACATCGCGAGGTACTCCGCCACGGCCGCGGCGAGCACCAGCGCGATCGGGAAGTGCACGGCGACGCGGTGCAGCGGTCCGATCGCGAGCTCCACGGCGGCGTTCCGCTCAGCGCTTGCCCGAAACGACGAAGCGCTCGCGCACGATGTCGGCGAACGCGCGCGCGATGCTGCTCTTGTCCGCGCCGACGAGCCACACGAGGCCGAAATCGAGCGACGGGATCCGACCCTCGAACTCGATCGCGCGCAGGCCGAGCTCCGGGCGGTCGCGGAAGATCATGTGCGGCATCAGCGTCGCCGCGCCCATCGTCGTGATCGCGCGCAGGATCACCTCGGAGGAGTCGACCTCGGCGATCCGCGGGCGCACGCGCGCGTGCTCGAACATCTCGTTCTGGACGCGGCGCATCGGATAGCGCTCGGGAAGCAGCACGAGCAGATGGCCCTCGAGATCCGCGACCTTGACGGTCTTCTGCGAAGCGAGCGCGTGGTGGGGCGGCACGAGCAGTGCGAACCGATCGACGCTGAGCGTCTCGTACTCGATCGTCGACGCCGTGTGCAGCAGGAGGCCGAGCCCAACGTCGATCTTGCCGCTCTCCAGTCCCGTCTCGATTTCGGAGACGGGCAGTTCGTGCACGGTGATGCCCGCGCGCGGGTAGCGCGCATGGAACGTGCCGAGGAACGTCGGCATCAGCGGAACGTTGAACGCCGGCACGACGCCGACGTGCAAGTGGCCGCGCACCTGTTGCTCGAGCTGACTCAGGCTCTCGACCGAGTGTTCGAGCTTGCGCAGCACGAGCTGCGCGTGCACGCGGAAGTCCTCGCCGGCCGGCGTCAGGCGGATGCGCTTGCCCAGGCGGTGGAAGAGCTGCACGCCGAGCGCGCGCTCGAGGTCCTTGATCTGCTGGCTGATCGACGGCTGCGAGACGCCGAGCCGCTCGGCCGCGCGCGACACGTTCTGCGTGTCGGCCGCTTCGAGGAAGTAGCGCAGGTGCCGCAGTTCGATCGAGGGGTCGATCACGTTGGTGTCCGCGTGCTTCGCTCGTCCGCTACTTCGGTTGCTTGACCCACTGGTCGAGCCAGCCGAGCACCGTCTGGTGCCACAGCCGCGAGTTCTGCGGCTTCAGCACCCAGTGGTTCTCGTCGGGGAAGTAGAGCAGACGCGACGGGATGTTGCGCCGCTGCAGCGCGGTGAACGTCGACAGGCCCTGCGTGTCGACGACGCGGTAGTCGAGCGCGCCGTGGATCACGAGCGTCGGCTTCTTCCAGTTCGACACGTAGTCGATCGGGTTGTGCTTCACGTAGCTCTCCGCGCGCTCCCACGGCGTGCCGCCGTGCTCCCACTCGGGGAACCACAGCTCCTCGGTGTCGTAGTAGGCCATGCGCTCGTCGATGTTGCCGTCGTGGCAGACGAACGCGCGGAAGCGATCCGGCGCCTGGCCGTGGATCCAGTTGATCATGTAGCCGCCGTAGCTCGCGCCGAGCGCCGCGACGCGATCGGCGTCGACGAACGCGTACTTCGCGAACACGTGGTCGAGCCCCTTCATCAGGTCCTCGAACGGCGCGCCGCCCCAGTCGCCGTTGATCGCGTCGGTGAACGCCTGGCCGTAGCCGGTCGAGCCGTGGAAGTCGACCATCACGGCGACGTAGCCGGCGCCGGCGTAGGCCTGCGGATTCCAGCGGTAGTGGAAGTGATCGCCGAAGCTGCCCTGCGGTCCGCCGTGGATCAGGTACGCGAGCGGGTACTTCTTGGCCGGATCGAAGTCGACGGGCTTCACGAGGAATCCGTGCACGGTCTCGCCCTTCGCGCCGCTGAACGAGAACTGCTCGTACTCGCCCATGCGCGCCGCGGCGACGCGTGCGGCGTTGAGCGCGGTGATCGCGCCGCCGACGGCGGGCGAGCCGTCGGCGCGCCAGACGATCTCGACCGGCGCGCGCAGATCGTCGTGCAGGTACACGAGGCGATTGCCGGCCAGCATCGGACTGCCGTTGGTGCCCTTCGCGACGAGCTCCTTCGCCGCGCCGCTCGCCGCGTCGACCTCGAAGATCGCGTGGTGGCCGAGATTGTCCGCCGAGACGAGCAGGCGCGCGTTGCCGGCCCACGCGAGCTCCGACGGCGAGCGATCCCACGCCTCCGTCAGCACCTTCGGATGCCAGTTCCCCGGCGTCCACGGCACGAGCGCGACGCGCTGGCGATCCGACTCGTACACCGGCCGCAGCATCGCGAGCAGCGCGAGCGTCTTGCCGTCCGGCGAGAACGTCGGGCTCGCCTTGTGCGCCTTGTTCTCGCTCCAGATCCGCTGCGGCGCCGCCGCGCCGTCGGTCGGCACGGCCCACAGATCGTCGTTCGTGCTCCACGCCTCCGCGCGGCCCTCGTCCTTGCAGATCAGCGCGATCCACTTGCCGTCCGGCGCGACGTCGTAGTCCTCGGCGCCGCCGAACGGCTTGCCCGGGCAGTCGGCGTCCATGCCCTTCATCAGGTCGCGCGGCTCGCCGGCGCCGTCGAGCTCGTGCACGAACAGGTGGCTGCGCTTGCCGTCCTCCCAGGTGTCCCAGTGCCGCACGAACAGGCGGTCGAAGGTCAGCGCCTTGACCTTGCTCTTCGCCTTCGCCGCGTCGCGCTCGGCGGTCTCGGCGAGAGTCTTCGCGTCGGCGTAGACCTCCATCGACAGTGCAACGCGCTTGCCGTCGGCGAACAACTTGAACGAGTCGACGTCGAGCGGGAGCTTCGTCACCGGCAGCGCTTCACCGCCGTCGACCGGGATGCGCCAGATCTGCGACGAGCCGCTGCGCGTCGAGAGGAAGTAGATCGACTTGCCGTCGCTCGCCCAGCGCGGGCTCGTGTCGTTCGCCTCGTGGAAGGTCAGCTGCTTCGTCACCGAGCCGTCGATCGCGGACATCCACAGATCGAAGCGCCCGCGGTTCGCGTCGACGTCCGTCGTCCGAACTTCGTACGCGATCCAGCGCTGATCGGGTGAGAGCGCGGGGCTCGAGATGCGCTGCATCGCGAGCATGTCCTCGATCGAGAACGGGTGCGTGTCGGCGGCGACGGGGGCGACGGCCATCAGGAGCGTGGTGAGCATGGAGAGCATGTGAGAGGTTCGCGAGCCGCGGATTGTATGCGCGCGGCGCCGTCCATTTCCGCGCGGAGGTTGCGTTGAACAGCGCGACCGGGGGCGACTGCAGCTTTCGCAGGAAACACCGTGGTCGGCGCGCACGCCGCGCGCCTCGTCGATCGCCCCGTGAAGCACCCGGATCGCCGGCGCGCTACCGGTCTCTCCATCCCACCCACTCTTCGGACCCCGACCATGTTCACAGGCACGTCCAGAGCCCGTTGCGGCTCCACCGTTTCGATTCTGTCTCTCGTGCTGCCGCTGGCTTCCGTCGCCGCCGGCCAGGAGCGCCCGACCACCGCGGCTGTGCGGCCGACCGACGCGGGTCCCGCGCTGACGGCGGAGCAACGCGCGCCGCATGCGCTCGCGAACGCGGGGATGCAGTGGTCCGACGGCGAGCTGTGGGCCGCCGGCGCGACGTACAAGGCGCGCTTCGACGCGCACGGCCCGATGATCGTGCCGCCGCTCGGCAAGGACGCGCCGCGTTCGCTGCCGCTGTGGCTCGACCTGCACTCGATCGCGCGCGGCGGCGCGCTGCTGCTCGATGCGAGCGCGCCCGTCGCGCCGGTGCAGCAGGGGCTCGTCGCCGTCTACGAGCACGGCGCGGGGATTCGCGAGCGCTACGAAGCGCGCGTCGAGGGGCTCGAGCAGAGCTTCGTGATCGACGCGCTGCCGGCGGGCGCCGGCGATCTCGTCGTGCGCGTCGGCTTCACGAGCGAGCTCGTCGCGCGCGCCGACGGCGCAGGCCTGTTCTTCGACGACGGCCGCGGCCTCGGTCTGCGCATGGGCGGCGTCACCGGCATCGACGCGAACGGCGTCCAGTGCGCCGGTACCGTCGCGCTCGCGAACGGCGCGATCGAGCTGCGGCTGCCGGCGAGCTTCGTCGCGAGCGCGGCGTTCCCGCTGATCGTCGACCCGCTGGTCGGCGGGCAGGTCAACGTCTACTCGGCCGACGACTCGGCCGACGCCGACGCCTCGTACGACCTCTCGTTCAACGATCACCTCGTCGTGTTCGAGCGCCAGTGGTCGGCCACCGACGTCGACGTCTACGGCCAGCGCGTCAGCGCGACCGGCGCGCTCGTCGGCACGACGATCCTGTTCGAGACGACCATCGCGAACGTCGCGTTCGATCCGGCCGTCGGGAACTGCAACGAGTCGAACAAGTGGCTGTGCGTCTGGCAGCAGGACGACGGCGGCGACGACAACATCATCGGCCGCGGGTGCAACGCCTCCGACGGCACGCTCGGCTCCGCGTTCACCATCGCGGGCACGACCGCGAACGAGATCGACCCCGACGTCGGCGGCGAGGAAGCGCTCGGCTTCGACGAAGTGATGGTCGTGTGGGACGGCGACGGCATCCGCGCCGCGCGCGTCACGCTGCCGGTGTCCGGCGGCTCCAGCCTCGCGACCACGCACACGATCACGACCGACGTCGACGACACGGCGCCGAAGATCACGAACAGCGGCGGCGCGCCCGGCCGCTACGTCGTCGCGTTCGAGCGCTTCTTCTCGACGCCCGCGCCTGGTGACAACGACGTCCACGTCGCGGTGATCAGCTACACGGGCACGATCCTCGACGCGGCGAAGCCCGCCGGC
>SCVU01000131.1 GCA_004296785.1 Planctomycetota bacterium | reverse complement strand
CAGCGAGCGCAGCCGGCCGCGCTCGTGCGCCGCGGCGGCCTCCACCTTGCGATGCTCGGTGAGATCGCGCGTGACGCCGATCAGCCCGCGCAGCTCGCCGCTCGGCTCGTTCCAGATCGTCAGCGTCGTCGACAGCGTGGTCGCGACGCCGCGCACGACGTAGGTCGCTTCACCCGAGTAGGGCTTGCCGGTGCGCATGACCTCGCGGTCGAGCTCCATCACGCGCGCGGCGCCCGCCGCATCGAAGAGCGCGGTGTCGTCGCGACCGATGATCGACTCGACCGACACGCCGAACAGCGCCGCGCCGCTCGGGTTCATCAGCAGGTAGCGCCCGTCGCGGTCCTTCGCGTAGAGCGCGTCGGCGCCGCGCGCGACGATCGCGAGCAGCATCGCATAGTGCGTCTGGAGTCGCTCCAGGCGCTCGACGAGCTCGCCCAACGCGTCGCGGATCTCCGGCGCGCCGGCGCCGGCGGCGGCGAGACCCGCATGTCGAGCCACCAGCCCGCGCAGTTGCTCGCGCGCGTGCTCGACGGACTGCAGCAGATCCCGGTGAACCATGGGGTGTCCGTTCATTGCAGCACCGCGTCAAGCGCCGAGACATCGACGGATGCACTGAGTTCGCCGCGCGCGAGTCGGCAGCGCGCGCCGTGCTCCACGCCGCTCGCGCGCTCACTGGTCGACCGACGTGAGCCCTTCGCGAATCGCGTACTTCGTCAGCTCGGCCGTTCCGTGGAGTCCCAGCTTCTGCACGATGTTGCGCCGGTGCGTCTCGACGGTCTTGATCGAAATGTGCATCAAGCGCGCTGTCTCGGCGGAGGTCTTGCCCTCCGCGACCAGCTGCAGCACTTCGCGTTCGCGTCCGCCCAAGGTCGAGTAGGCGGTCACGTCGGCGCCCGTGTTCGGGCTGGTCGAGCGCGACACGACGTGGCCCGCGATCTCCGGGCTGAGGTAGCTGCGCCCCAGACGCGCCGCGCGCACCGCGCGCAACAGTTCCTCGTGCGCGGCGATCTTCAGCACGTAGCCGCATGCGCCGGCCTCGAGCATGTGGTGCACGTAGCGCTTGTCGGAGTGCGTCGAGAGCCCGATGACGCGCACGTGCTCGTACTCGGCGCGGATGCGCCGCGTCGCTTCGACGCCGTTGAGGTCGGGCATGCCGATGTCCATCACGACCACGTGCGGCTGCGTCGTGCGCACGAGCTCGAGCGCCTCGCGGCCGCTCGCGCCTTCCCCGACGATCTCGATGTCGTCGACGACTGCGAGCAACGCGCGCAGGCCCTCGCGCATCATCTTGTGATCGTCGACCAGCAGCACGCGCGTCTTCACGGGGTCACCGATCCTCGGAGGGGCTTCGCGGAACCGAGCGGCGCACTCAGGTGGACGGACGTGCCGCGATTCGGAGCCGAATCGATGCGCATGCTGCCGCCGATGTGGCCGATGCGCTCGCGGATGCTGAACAGACCGGTTCCGTCGTGCGCGGTGATGTCCGAGTCCATGCCGACGCCGTCGTCTTCGACCACCACGTCGAGGCGTTCGGCGGTGCGGGTCAGGCGCACGCACAGCTTGCGTGCGTGCGCGTGCTTGGATGCGTTGATCAGGAGCTCGCGGATCGAACGGAACAGGATCACGCGCGTCCGCTCGGACGTCGGCTCGGACGTCGGCTCGGACGTCGGCTCGGGCGTGCCGTCGATCTCGAGATCGATCTGGATGCCGTAGCGCTGCTGCACGTTCTCGATCAGCCACTGCAACGCGGGCTCGAGCCCGAGATCGTGGAGCATCGGCGGGCTGAGCTCGAACGTGATCGAGCGCGCGGTCGAGTTCGCTTTCTGCAGCAGCACTTCGATCTCGTCCAGCGCCGCACCGTGCCGGCCGTTGAGCTGCGCGCGCAGCGCCGAGTTCTTGAGCTGCAGCAGCGCGAGCAACTGGGTCAGTCCATCGTGCAGATCCTGCGCGAGTCGCCGGCGCTCGCGCTCCTCCGCCACCAGCAGATCCGACGTCAGCGCGCGCAGACGCGCCTGCTGCTGCGCGAGCTGCCGCTCGACGCGGTGCCGCTCGATCGCGTCGCGCGCGAAGACCGCGAGGAAGCGGCGATCGTGCGCGTCGATGGCGTGGATCGAGAACTCGATCTGCAGGTCGGCGCCGTCCGCCGCGCGGAACATGCAGTCGTAGCGCGTGTCGAGCGCGCTGCCGTCGAGCGTCGCGCGGTAGCGCTCGAGCGAATCGCGCACCTGCGCGCGGAAGCGCGGGAGTCCGACTTGTTCGGCGAACTCGCGGCCAACCAATTCCGCGGCCGGGCGTCCGAAACAGCGCGCCGCCGCGGGATTGACGTCGACGATCACGCCGTCGAGGTCGAGCGCGAGCATCGCCTCGGGGGACGCGTCGACGAGCGCGTGCGCGCGCTGCGCGCGTTCAAGGGCCAGCCGGCGCTCGGTCAGCACGACGGTCGTCGCGAGGTACCCGAGGACGGCGCCGCTGTCGCGCAGGCGCGGCGCGCCGATCTCCAGAACCCACGCATAGGCACCGGCGCGATCGCGCAGTCGGTATTCGGCGCGGTACAGGCCGCGCGACTCGTCGGCCACGCGGAGCTCGCGCAGGCAGGCCTCGCGATCGTCGGGGTGGACGTGCTCGAGCCACCCGGCGCCGAGGAGTGCGCGCGACTCGGCCCCGGTGTATTCGAGCCATGCTCGGTTCGCCCAAGCGCAGCGCTGGTCGGTGTGCATGCGGCGGATCAGCATCTCGCTGCGCTCGGCGGCGGCGCGCAGGTGCGCGGCGCGCTCGGCCGTTCCGCGGACTCGTCGCTCGCCGGTTCCATTGACCGACCGCGCCGCGGCGGCAGTGGAGCGCGTCGTCAGCGTGTTCGAAGCACCCGCCGCGCCGCCGTTCTCGGCGCACGCGGCGCCGAGCTCGTGCAGCAGATCCGGGAGCTCCGCGCTCGCGCGCGTCGGATCCTCGCGCGCGACTTTGGCGAGCGCTTCGACGCGCTTGCGCAGGGACTCGAGCTTGGGTGGGGACGTCATGGAGGCCAGCGGCCCGGTCGAGGCATGCGACCGGCGACGATCCCGCGGCACGCCGCCGAACCCGAGACGTCGATGCTACCGCGTCACGCGTTGCATCGTACTGCGACCGAGCGAGCCGGTGCACTCGACGACACTAGGTATTCGGTCGCCCGCGCCGGCGGGCCGGCAGACGCGCGTTCGCGCGTGTCCGATCGCCAGCGACGGCGGAGCCGACCTACTGCGCGACGGCGCGGTCGAGCCACCACTCGACGGTGTCAGCGCCGCTTGTCGCACCGATGAGACTCGCCGGCAGCGACGCATCGCGCTCGGTGCGCACGCGCGCGAGCATCGCGCGCTTTTCCATTCCAGCGACGACGAACATCACGCGCCGCGCGGCGTCGAGCACGGGCAGCGTCAGCGTGATCCGCCAGCTCTGCTTCGCCTCGACCCAGTTCTCGACGCAGCGGCGCGTGCGCTCGCCGACCGCCGTCGTTCCGGGGAACAGCGACGCCGTGTGCCCGTCGGGCCCCATGCCGAGCAAGACGAGATCGAGGCGCTCGACGAGCTCGCGCTCGTACGCGCGCGCCGCAACCGCCGGCTCGTCCTCGCCGCGCATCCGGTGCACGTTCGCCGCGGGAATCGCGATCCGCTCGAGCAGCGTCTCGCGCACCATCCGGTAGTTGCTGTCCGCGTGATCCGGCGGCACGCAGCGCTCGTCGCCGAACCACAGGTGGATCTTCGACCACGGCAGCGCCGCGTCGAGCAGTTGGTACATCCGCTGCGGCGTCGAGCCGCCGGACAACGCGAGCTCGAAGCGCGCGCGCCGCTGCACCGACTCGCGTGCCGCGCGCTCGACCTCGCGCGCCGCCGCCTGCGCGAGCGCTTCGGCATCCGCGTGCACGAACGCGCGCGCAGCGCTCACGCGACACCTCGCGCCGCGCTCACGGCGCTTCGATCTTGCGCCACTGCCGCCCGTCGCGCGACAGCAGCGCATCCGCCTCGGCCGGCCCCTGGCTCCCCGCCGCGTAGTTCGCGAAGTTCCGCGCCGGCAGCGCCTTCCACACCTCCAGCACCGGCGTGACGATCCCCCACCCGGCCTCGATCGTGTCGGCGCGCTGGAACAGCGTCGCGTCGCCCTTCATGCAGTCGTACAGCAGCGTCTCGTACCCGGTCGACGCCGTCAGTCCGAAGTGATCGCGATAGCGGAAATCCATCGCGACCGCGCCGACGCGCACCGACGGACCGGGGATCTTCGCGCCGAAGTGCAGCGCGATCCCCTCTTCCGGCTGGATGCGCACGACGAGCTGGTTCGGCGTGAGCTTCTCGACCGGCGTGTCGCGGAACAGCGTCAGCGGCGGCCGGCGGAACTGGATCGCGATCTCGGAGCTGCGCGCCGCGAGCCGCTTGCCGGTGCGCAGGTAGAACGGCACGTCGGCCCAGCGCCAGTTGTCGATTTGCAGCCGCAGCGCCGCGTACGTCTCGGTGTTCGAGCGCTCCTTCACGCGCTCCTCGCGCCGGTACGCCGGCACGCGCTCGCCGCCGACCTGACCGTCGCCGTACTGCCCGCGCACCGCGTGCGTCAGAACCTTCTCGCCCGACAGCGGCGCGATCGAGCGCAGCACCTTCGCCTTCTCCTCGCGCACGGCCTCGGCCGCGAACGACGTCGGCGGCTCCATCGCCATCAGCGACAAGAGCTGCAGCATGTGATTGGGGATCATGTCGCGCAGCGCGCCGGCCTCGTCGTAGTAACCGCCGCGGCCCTCGACGCCGAGCGACTCGGCGACCGTGATCTGCACGTGGTCGATGTAGCGCCGGTTCCACGTCGGCTCGAACATCCCGTTCGCGAAGCGGAACACGAGGATGTTCTGGACGGTCTCCTTGCCGAGGTAGTGATCGATCCGATACGTCTGGCTCTCGGTGAGCACCTTGCGCAGCTCGGCGTTGAGCGCCTGCGCGGACTCGAGATCGGTGCCGAGCGGCTTCTCGACGATCACGCGGCGCCACTGCTCGGCGCTCTCGCGCACGAGGCCGGCGCGCTCGAGCTGGCGCGCGACCTCGGCGAAGTAGTTCGGCGCGATCGCGAGGTAGTGCAGGAAGTTGCCGCGCGTGCCGTGCGACTGGTCGACCTGGCGCAGCGTCTGCGCGAGCCGCTCGTACGCGGCCGGGTCCTCGAAGTTGCCCGTCACGTAGTGCGCGCGCTCGACGAGCTTCTGCACGAGCGCGGGATCGACCTCGCTGGTCGCGTGCGCGGAGAGATCCTGGCGCAGCTTCTCGCGATACGCGTCGGTGCCCATCTCCGCGCGCGCGAAGCCGACGATCGCGAACGCGTCCGGCAGCAGCCGGCACGCCGCGAGGTTGTACAGCGAAGGCAACAGCTTGCGCTTCGTGAGGTCGCCGGCCGCGCCGAAGATCACGACCGCGCACGGTCCGACCGGATCGGCGACCTGACCGGGCAGGCAGTAGGACCCGGGCTTGTGCTGCGTGAGATCCAAGGCGGTCTGGATGTTCTGTTGGAGGTCGGTCGCGCGCATGGGGAGCGCCGGCATGGTCGAGCAACGCGCGCCCCGAAGGCAAGGGCGGGCCCCGCGTCCGGAGCGCGGCCGCTCTCTTTCGACCGTTCCGACCTGGTTCCCAAGTCCGCCGGGTTCAGCGCGGTCGTCCGCCGGGCCGAAAAGGGCCTCGGAGTCCCCAGTTGCCCGAACTCACGCCTTCGGAATCGAGCGCGGCGAGCCCGCCGCTCGCGCTGCTCGATCAACTCGTCGCGCGCATCGAAACCGGCGCGCTCGACCTGCCGCTGTTGCCGCAGACGGCGACGCAGATCCTCGCGCTGTGCCAGGCGGCCGACTGCGAGATGAAGGAGCTCGCGGACCTCGTGCAGCGCGACCCGACGCTCGCCGCGAACGTGCTGCGCGTCGCGAACTCGGCCGCGCACGGCGGCGTCGAGCGCATCGTGTCGCTGCAACAGGCGGCCAGCCGACTCGGGTTCACCGCGCTGTGCGAGATCGCGACCGCGGTCGCGCTGCGCGGCAAGGTGTTCCAGCTCGCCGGTCGCGAGGCCGAGCTCGCGCGCATCTGGCGCCACAGCGCGGCGGCCGGCGCATGGGCGAAGGAGATCGCGCGCAAGCGCCGCCGCAACGTCGAGGGCGCGTTCCTGTGCGGCCTGTTGCACGACGTCGGTCGACCGGTGCTGATGCAGCTCGTACACGAGCTCGCGGGCCCCGCCGCCGGCGCGAGCGTGCGCGGCGAAGATCAGTTGTACGACCGCTACCACGCCGAGGTCGGCGCGCGCCTGCTCGTCAACTGGCAGATGCCCGACTGGATGATCGCCGCGATCGACGCGCACCACGAGCCGCACAGCGCCGAGGAGCACGCCGAGCCCGCGTGGATCGTCGCGCTCGCCGACGACTTCGCGCACTGGAGCGAGAGCGGCGACGAGGCGCGCGCCGCCGCGCTGCGCCGCCACGCGGCGCTCGAGCCGCTGTCGCTGTACGACGAGGACGTCGACGCGCTGTTCGCGCTGCGCGCGCAAGTCGCGGCGGCGACGGAGGCGCTCGGATGAGCGACGCAGTCTCGCAATCACACGTGCACTACGACTTCGCGGTGATCGGCGCGGGCCCCGCCGGCCAGAAGGCCGCGGTGCAGGCGGCGAAGCTCGGCAAGCGCGTGCTGCTCGTCGATCGCGAAGGCGCGGTCGGCGGCGAGTGCGTGCACCGCGGCACGATCCCGAGCAAGGCGTTGCGCCACTCGGCGCAGCAGCTCGCCGCCGTGCGCGGCCCCGAGGGCGCGTGGATGCAGGCCTCGCTCGCCGACGGCACGACCGTGCCGGGGCTGATGCACCGGCTCGACGCGGTGCTGCGCGCGCACGAGCAGTACATGGGCCGGCAGATCGAGCGCAACGGCGTCGCGCACGTGCAGGGCCGCGCGCGTTTCGTCTCGCCGCGCGAGCTCGAGATCGAGCGGCCGCGCGCGGGCAAGCTGTGCGTCGGCGCCGACTTCGTGCTCGTCGCGAGCGGCTCGCGCCCGCGCGTGCCGCCCGGCATCCCGGTCGACCACGAACACGTGCTCGACAGCGACTCGATCCTCTCGCTGCTGTACCTGCCGAAATCGCTGCTCGTGCTCGGCGCGGGCATCATCGCCTGCGAGTTCGCGTCGATCTTCCAGGCGCTCGGCGTGCGCGTGACGATCGTCGACAAGGCGCCGGTGCCGATGGGCTTCCTCGACGCGGATCTGTCCGCCGCGTACGTGCGCGCGTTCGAGCAGGCCGGCGGGACGTTCCTCGCCGGACGCGGCGTCGCCGCGGTCGACGTCGATCCGCTCGGCTGGGTCGTCGCACAGCTCGACGACGGCACGAGCGTGCGCACCGAGAAGATGCTGTGCGCGCAAGGGCGCATCGCGAACCTCGCGGGCCTGAACCTCGAAGCGGTCGGGCTCGCGCCGAACAAGCGCGGCTACCTCGAAGTCGACGCGCACTGCCGGACCAGCGTGCCGTCGATCTACGCGGCCGGCGACGTGATCGGACCGCCGGCGCTCGCGACCGCGGCGATGGAACAGGGCCGGCGCGCCGCGCAGCACGCGTTCGGCGCGGGCGCCGCGCTCGCGCCGGAGTCGCTGCCGTCGGGGATCTACACGATCCCCGAGCTCGCGACCGTCGGACTTTCGGAGGCGCAGGCGCTGGAGCGCCACGGCGGCGCGCTCGTCGGCCGCGCGAAGTACGCGGAGCTCGCGCGCGGGCAGATCAACGGCTGCCCCGACGGCTTCATCAAGCTCGTCACCGGGCCCGACGGCCGGCGCATCGTCGGCTGTCACATCGCGGGTGAAAGTGCGTCGGAACTCGTGCACGTCGCGCAGATCGCGATGGTCGCACAGCTCGAGGTCGACGCGTTCGTCGAGCAGATCTTCAACTTCCCGACGTTCGCCGAGGGGTTCCGGGTCGCCGCGCTCGACGTGATCGCGCGGCGCGCAGGCGCGAATTCGGCGCAGCTCGCGGCCTGAGCGCGCGAGCAAGCCTCGCGGACGGCGCTACCCTGAGTGCGGGAAGCGCCCCGGCCCGGGTCGCGACCCTGCCTCCCCGCCCCCAAGTCCGAGGTTTCGCTCCATGCTTCGCTCTTCGTTGTCCGCACTCCTGTTCGTACTCCTTCCCTCCTTCGCCGCCGCGCAGACGATCGCGCTCGAGACCGACATGTCGGGGCAGTTCGAAGTCCCGGCCGCCGCGTCGACGGCCAAGGGTCACGCGATCTGCTCGTTCAACGCCGCGACGAGCACGCTCTCCGTCAACGTGTCGTTCACCGGGTTCACCGCGACCGTCGCGCACATCCACCGCGGCGGCGCCGGCGTGGGCGCGGGCCCCGTCGTGTTCGGATTGACGTCGACCGGTCCGACGGGGTTCTCCGGCAGCGGCGTGCTCGCGGCCGCGGACGTCACGAACCTGCTGCACGAAGGGCTGTACGTGAACGTGCACAGCGGTGCGTTCCCCGGCGGCGAGATCCGCGGGCAACTGCGGCTCGCGCGCAACTACCGCTCGAACCCGAACGGTGCGCTCGAGACGCCGCCGAACCCGAGCCTCGCGACCGGCTCCGGCACGCTGACGCTGAATCAGCCGGCCGGCACGGTCTCGTACAACATCCAGTTCACCGGGCTCACGCCGACCGCCGCGCACGTGCACACCGGCGCGCCGGGCGTCCCCGGCGGCGTGCTCTTCGGCCTGACGCAGACGGGGCCGAACACGTACTCGGGCACGAGCGCGGCGCTGTCGAACACCGCGCTGATCGACCTCGCCGCGGGCAATCTGTACGTCAACATCCACACGGCGGCGTTCCCGCTCGGCGAGATCCGCGACCAGGTGCACGCCGGCCACCTGTACGGCGATCTGGACTCGATGTCGGTCGCGCTCGGCGGCACGCAGACGCTGCACGTCGCGGGCGGCGCGGCGAACGCGGGCAAGCTGTACTTCACGTTCGGCAGCCTGAGCGGCACCGTGCCCGGCATCCCGGTCGACGCGGTCGTGCTGCCGCTGAACTTCGACTCGTACACGAACTTCACGCTGTCGGTGCCGAACAGCACGATCCTGTCGGGCTCGCTCGGCTTCCTCGGCGCCGGCGGCGTCGCGACGACGCGCTTCAACCTGCCGCCGGGCGTCGTGGCCGCGGGCCCGACGGTCAATCACGCGACGCTCGTGTTCGACATCCCGGGCACCGGCGTGGCGACGATCGCGTCGCAGGCCGTGCCCTGCGTGCTCGTGCCGTGACGAGCGGGCGCGCCGCGTGACAGAATCGCGGGGACCGGCTGGTGCGAGCCGGTCCCCGCGATGCGTTTCACGGTCTCGCTCCTCGCGTTCGACGGTGTCGAGCTGCTCGACCACGCCGGTCCGTACGAGGTCTTCAGCTGTGCGAACGCGCGGCTCCCCGCGCCGCTCTTCGACGTCTTGACGGTCAGTCGCGACGGCGGCGCCGTGAAGAGCGCCAACGGCCTCGTCTTCGCGGCCGATCGCTCGTTCGCCGCTGCGCCGCGCCCCGACGTGATCGTGCTGCCGGGCGGCGCGGGCACCGTCGCGCAGCTCGAGCGCCCCGACGCGATGGCGTTCGTGCGCGAGCAGTGCGCGAGCGC
>SCVU01000020.1 GCA_004296785.1 Planctomycetota bacterium | reverse complement strand
TGCAGCGACTTGCCTTGCACATCCACGGCGACGGCGCGAGCTCGGTGTTCGTCGGCAACGCGGCGCCGCTCGATCCGAGCTTCTGGGCGGTCGGCATCACCGGCGTCGCGCTCGGCTCCGAGCTCACGGTCGCGGGGATGACGATCCAGGCGAATGCATCGACGGGCGCGCTGACGCGACCCGTGGTTCTCGTCCAAGACTGCGCCGGCAGCGTGACCCTGCACGGTTGTGCGTTCCCGATGCTCTTCGCCGGCGTGGCAGCCGAGACGCTGTCGCTGCGGCAGGCGAGCTGGACGATCCTCTCGAGCTCGTCGATCGACGCCTACTCGGGCGCGGTCGGGATTCGCGCCGCGTCGAGCGGTCTGTGGATCCAGGACTCGACCGTCGTTCCCGGCGACATGCAGTTGTTCAAGGTCGGCTTGCAGGCGGTCGTGCTCGAGGACAGCGCGCTGTACGTCGTGTCCAGCGTGCTCCGCGGCAACGCCGGCGCGAACTCCGGCGGCCCCGTTTGCTCGCTGCCGACGCTACCCCTCAAGTCCGCCGGCAAGCCCGGTTGGCACGCGATCGAGAGCTTCGGCGCGAGCATCGTCAAGATCGTCGGCGGTCCCGGCGCGCTGATCCAAGGCGGCGATGCCGGCGCCGGGCTCTGCCCGATGTACTTCGTCCCGGGCGGGAACGCGATCCGAGCTCACGACGCGACACAGGTGCTCGCCGCGCCGATCGCGGGTCTGCTGCAGAGCGGCTTCCCGAGCTCCGGCGCGCCGCTCCCGGCGATCGAGGTGTCCGAGTCGGCGATCGCGTTCCAAGGCGCGCCGCTGTATCCGTCGCTCGACGTCGTGCCGACGCTGGCTTCGCCCGGCGCGTCGATCCAGCTCGAGGTCCAAGGCAATCCGCAGTCGCGCGTCGTCTACTTCGCGGCACTCGAGCTCGCGGACGCGCCGATCGCGATGCCCGGGATCGACGGAGCGCTCGCGCTGGCCGCGAGCTTCTTCCCGCTCGGTTCGAAGATGCTCGACGCGCAGGGAGCCGCGTCGCTGTCGGTCGTGCTGCCCGCGGATCCGGCCTTCGTCGGGCTCGCGCCGCGCGTGCAGGTGCTCGAGTTCGGGCCCGCGCAGCTCGCGGTCTCGAATCCCGAGCTGATCGTGCTGCTGTAGGAGTCGCGCGGCGACGAGCATGGCCGGGCAGCGGCGATCCGCGCGCGACACGAGCGCGCGCCGCGAGCTGATGCAGCTCGCGAACGTCGGTCCAGCGACCGCCGGCGATCTCCTGCTGCTCGGCATCCGCTCGCTCTCCGAGCTGCGCGGGCGCGATGCGTTCGAGCTGTACGACGCGCTGTGCCGCAAGACGCGCGAGCGCCACGACCCGTGCGTGATCGACGTGTTCCTGGCGCTGGTCGATCACGCGAACGGCGCGCCCGAGCGGCCGTGGTGGACGTACACGGCCGAGCGCAAGCGGCTGACGGCACGGCGCGCGGCCGGCAAGCCGCGGCGCTAGCGAGCTCGCTCCGCGAGCAACGCGCGCAACTCCCGCTCGATCGCCGCGGCGATCAGCGCGTGCCCGCGCGGGCTCGGGTGGTACGGATCGATGAACAGCTCCGCCTCCGCCGCGCCGCGCTCGATCTCGCCCGCGTACAGCGCGCGGCCGTCGACCCAGCGCGTGCCGCTCGCCGCGACCCATTCGGCGAGCGCGCGGTCGTAGTCGACGACCGGCGGCCGCGCGAGCTCCTCCGCGCGCGTCCGCGG
>SCVU01000130.1 GCA_004296785.1 Planctomycetota bacterium | reverse complement strand
GGCGAGGCACTCCGCGGTCAGCGCGGGCCCGAGCGCCGCGGACGAATCGATGCTCGCCCATGGCGCGAGCGCGGCCGCGTGCGACGCGCCGTGCGCGACGCGCTCGAGCGCGGCGAAGTGCCAGTAGCTGGGAGCATCCTCGCGCGCGCCGCGGCGCAGCTCGACGTACGAGCGATCGAGTCGGCCCGCGCCGATGGCGAACGCGAGCGCGCGCTCGACGACGCGCGCGGAATCCGCGTGCGCCGGCAGCCAGCGGATCCGCGGCCCGTGCGCGCCGTCGCCGAGCTGCCACGCGCCCGCACCGTCGGCTGCGCGCACGGGGGCGAGGCCCGCGAGCTCGCCCGGCTCGATCGCGCCGAGCGCACGCGCCATCCCGGTCGCGCGGTAGCTCGCGACGAGCTCGGCGTGACAATCGACGCAGCTCGCGCCGACGCTCGGCGACTGCATCGCGAGCGGGGCGAGCAGCAGCGCGAGCGACATGCGCGTGCAGCATACGCGAAGCACACGCGGATCCGCCGGACGCTTGCTGCGTTGCGCGGACCTCGATGCTTAGACTCGCGGCGTGATCGAGATCCGCCGCGACGAGCGCCGCACGGTCGTCATCGCCATCGTCTACTTCGCGCTCGTGATGGCCGGCTGGTTCATGCTGCGGCCGCTGCGCGAGGACTCGGGCAGCTCGATCCCCGCCGGCGAGCGCGCGACGCTGTACACGTGGACGTTCGTGTGCTCGCTGCCCGCAGTTCCGCTGTACTCGTGGCTCGTGTCCGTGTTCGAACGCCGCAAGCTGCTCGTTGCGCTGTACGCGTTCTTCTGCGTGAACCTCGCCGCGTTCTGGTGGTGCCAGTCGCAGGGCTGGTTCACCGGCACGCTCGACCGCGTCTTCTACGTGTGGGCGAGCGTCTACAACCTGCTGATCGTCTCGATCTTCTGGAGCGTCGTCGTCGACGTGTTCGACTCGGGCCAGGGCAAGCGCCTGTTCGGAATCGTGGCCGCCGGGGGCTCGATCGGTGCTTTGGTCGGATCGCAGGTCACGAAGAGCTACTTCGAACACCTCGCGCGCAGCGGCCTCTACCTGATCGCGATGGGAGGACTCGTCGCGTGCGCGGCCTGCGCGATCGCGCTGCTGCGCACCGCGACGGTGCACGACGCACGAACGCCGCGCGATGCGCGCGGAACCGGCGGCTCGTGGCTCGGCGGGTTCACGCTCGTGCTCGGCCGACCGTATCTGCTCGCGCTTGCGGCGCAGACGCTGTGCATCACGTTCGGCAGCACGATCCTCTACAACGAAAAGCTCGAGCTCGTCGCGGCCGTCTATCCGCGCCGCGAGGATCGCCCCGAAGTCTTCGCGACGATCGATCAGTACACGAACGTCGCGACGCTGATCGGGCAGAGCCTGATCACCGCCTGGATGCTGCGGCGCTTCGGCCTGCGTGTGGCGCTCGGGTTCCTGCCGGTGCTCGGCCTGCTCGGATTCGCCGCGCTGGCGTGGTTGCTCGGAGCCAGCTCGATCCAGCACGCCCTCTACCTCGTGGTCGGATTCGAAGTGCTGCGCAAGGCGGCGCACCACGTGTTCGAGAAGCCCGCACGCGAAGTCCTGTTCACCGTCGTCTCGCGCGAGGAGAAGTACAAGGCGAAGGAATTCCTCGACGTGTCGGTCTACCGCGGCGGAGATTGCCTCGCCGGCTGGGTCTACCCGGCGCTGCAGAGCGCCGGACGCACGCTTCCCGCGTGGTCGGCGGTGCCGCTCTCCGCGCTCGCGTTCCTGGTCACCGGCTTCCTCGCGCGCGAGCAGCGGCGGCTCGCGGAGCCGAAAGCGGCCGCGGGCACGGACGTTGCCTCCAGCGGGTGAACCCCCGCTGCGGCGCGCGCCCCTGCCCGCTGCATCGGACATCCCGCGGAGACATGTCCATGCGCTCGTTCGTTGCCCTGGCCCGAATCGTTTTCCCCGCTTCCCTGATCGCCTGCGCCGCCTGCTCGGGATCGAGCGACACGGTGATCGTGCTGCCGGGCGAGGTCGACTACTTCGAGTACGAGCCGAACGACACCGCGGGTTATGCGAACGCGCTCGGCCTGCTGCAGATCGGCGACGAGCTCGCGATCCACGGCTCGATCGACTGCTACGCGTGCGACCCGGCCGACGGCTTCAAGTTCTCGACGAGCGGCCCGGTCGCGCTGCAGTTCGTGTTGTCGAGCGCCGACGGCGTCTCGGACCTCGACCTGTGCGCGTTCGATCCGTCGATCGCCGGCTACTTCCTCTGCTACGAGAACGGCGGATCGATGGAGACCGGGACGATCCTGCTCGGCGGCGCGGCCGCGGAACTGCACCTCGTCGTCAGCGCGTTCAGCGGCGGCGGCGCGTACACGCTGTGGGTCGACGTCGTGCCGCTCGACGCCGCGCTCGCGACGAGCGAGCCGCAGATCCTCGCGCCGCGCAACCAGGGCGCCGCGGACTACGCGCCGCACATCGAACCCGAGCCGGCGCTCGTGCGCTTCTACCAAGTCGAGCTCGACGCGCACGGCGCGCCGATCGCCGCGCTCGAGGTGCAGCTCGCCGACGGTCAGCCGATCGCGCAGCGCGCGCTCGAACTCAATCGTCGTTGACCTGGAACTGATCCGGCGTCACGCGCCCGGTCACGACGCCCGGCACGAGCGGTAAGTTCGCCGCGCTGATCGCGAAGTCGTCGACGAACCAGCCCGCGAGGTTGTTCACGCTGCCGTCGCCGGAGTCGAAGCGCACGCGCATCCGCACGGCGCCCCAGATCGGGTTGAGCGCGAGCGTGTGCTCGTGCCACACGCCCATCGGCGCACACGCGTCGATGCCACCGGTCGGCGTCGTGCTCGCGAGCTGCGCACTCAGCAGGTTCGGCCCGCCGAAGTCGTTGTTGGAGAACTCGACGTAGCGCTTGTCGAAGCCGGTGCCGGTCGACTCCGTCTGGTAGTTGCACCAGAACCGCAGCACCGGGCTCGTCGTGCCGCTGAGGTCGATCAGGCCCGCGTCGCAGGTCGCGCTGCCGGTGACGATCACGCCGGCACCGCCGCTGTAGTCGGTGCCGTTGTTGAAGTTGAGGCTCGCCGGCGCGGAGCGGAACGCGGCGGCGCCGAGGAGCGAGCCCGGAGTCGCGTCGGCGTTCCACGCGACGCCGTTCGGGTTCGAGGCGCTGAACGACCAACCCGCCGCGTTCGCGAAGCCGCTCGCGAAGAGCGGCGCGTGCACGTCGGCTCCGTGCAGCTGCGCGCCGAACACCGTGTGCGCACTCGTCGATGCATCGACGCGCACGAGCAGGTAGTCGTCGAGCGAGCCTGTGTAGTCGGTCGTGTCGACGGCGAAGCCGACCGTGCCGCTGCCGAGCAGCGTGCGCGCGCCGCTCGCGAGCGCGACGCGGTAGACCTCGACGGGAATCGCGTTGTCCTCGCCGTACACGGTGACCGCGCCGACGATCGCGCCGACCGGGATCTGCAGTGCGGCCACGAGCTGTTGCTCCGGCGCGCTGACGTCGACGCCCCAACCGCTCGCGCCGTCGTCGGCGAAGCGCGCGGCGCCCGGGCCGATGGGCCCGATCGGCCCCGCGGGACCGGCGGGGCCGATCGCGCCGTCAGTGCCGGCAGGCCCGGTCGCGCCAGTCGGTCCAGTCGGACCGGGCGCGCCATCGGCGCCCGCGACGCCCGGCGCCCCCATCGGGCCCTCGGGGCCTTGCGGACCGGGCGCGCCGTCGGGACCGGCCGGACCCGTCGGGCCGGTCGGGCCCGGCGGACCACCCGGATCGCCGGGGAGTCCCTGCGGACCGGTCGGGCCGACTGGACCGGACGGACCCGGCGCGCCATCCGCGCCCGCGGGACCTGCCGGACCCGCGGGGCCCGGATCGCCGGCGGGGCCCTGGGCTCCCGCCGCACCAGTGGGGCCTGCTGGACCGACCGCGCCTTCAGGGCCGGTCGGGCCGGCTGGGCCGATCGAACCCTCCGCGCCGGTCGGGCCGATCGGACCTTCGGGGCCGGTCGGGCCCGCTGGACCAACTGCGCCTTCTGGGCCCGTCGGGCCGATCGGGCCGATCGGGCCCTCCGGGCCGGTTGGACCGGCGGCGCCGTCGGCACCCGCCGGACCTTGCGCGCCCGCCTCCCCCGCGGGACCGGTGGGCCCCGTCGGCCCCGCGGGACCGACGAGACCGCTGCTCGGTCCGACCCACTGCCCGCTCGTGTCGATCACGAGCTGGCCGTTGACCGTGATCGACCGCGGCGTGATGTCCTTGTTCGGCACGTCATCGGCTTGCACCGCGCTGCGCGCGCGCAGCGCGAACGGAACGCTGACGAGCCGTGTACGCGGCGCGGCTTCCTGATCGCTGCCCAGCGTGACGCCGAGGTACAGCGCTTCGTTCTGGTCGAACAGCGTCTGCGGCAGCGGCGTGACCTGCCCGATCATCGCGCTGAACAAGCCGTCGACGACGTTGACGCTCTGCACTTCGATGTACAGCGGCGTGCCGCCGCTCGCCTGCGTGTACACGCGGAAGATCACCGGCAGCCCGGCCTGCGTCAGCGGCGCGCCGACGTTCGACGCGACGCGCCCCTGGTATTGCACGAGCGCCGGCGGCGGATTGCCGCCCGCGCGCGTCGGCAGCGCGAGCGCGCCGGCGGTGAGGAACACGAGGATCGACGAGAAGCGCATGGGCGATGGCGCGGGGGAGCGCGTCAGGGCTGGATCGTGACGACGAGGCGATTGGTGAACGTGCCGACCAGGGGATCGAGGCCGGTCAGCGAAATGGCCTGGATCTCGAGCTGCACTCCGACGAGTCCGAGATCGGCAGCGACGGGGGGCTGGAATGCAGCCTGACCGGTAATGCTGAACTTGACCCCGGTCACCAGGATCACGGGGTTGATCAGCTCGAGCGCGCCCTGCAGCGGCGGGACCGGCACGGTGAAGCCCGGGATGCTGCCGCCGACCGCGAGCGCGTAGAAGCTCGCTGGCGGGAGCGCGAGGCGCAGCGGCGCCGCCTGTCCGATGCGCACCGGGCCGTCCAGCACGACCGCGGGCGTGTACACGAATCCACCGACGGCGCTCGCCCCGCCGTGCGCGTTCTGCACCACCACGTCGCCGCGGCCGAGCGGGTTGCCGAACGCGTTCACGCCGGGCGCAACGGTGACCAGCGCGACGGAGTTCGACGCGATGAACGGCGCGGTCACGGGCACTCCTGCGAGCGCGACGTCGAGCGGTCCCGCGCCGGGTGCGGCGAAGCCGTAGCCGATCACGCTCGCACTCGCGCCGCCGACGCGGTCCGCCTCGGGCGGGAATGCGCTGAACACGAGCGGGCCCGCCGGCTGGAACGAAGTTCCCGACCACACGGTGGCCGGGCGGAAACTCCATTGCGCTCCGCTCGCGAGCTCAGCCGCCGCGAGCAAGCTCCCGTCGAGCGCGTAGCTCGCGCTCGAGCTCGCCGCAGCGCCGCCGCCGACGCTTGCGGCGAACAGCACGTGCGACTGCGAGCCCGCGATCGGCTGCTGCGCGCGCGCGAGCGGCGCGCACACGAGCAGCGCGCACGCCGCGACGGCCGGGGCGCGGAGCGGGGGGAGCGGACTGCGGGCGTACATCGGACGAAACCGGAGCCGTGCGCCAGCTGCCGCGCGCGCCATGCCCCTGGTCTCGTTCTACCCCGCCCCGCCGCGACGCGCAATTCGATTTCCTAGCCGCGGCGTTGCTTTCCGGCCCCGGGCGCGCGGACGCTCACAGGCCGTTGCGCCGCGCGAGCGAAAGCGCGAGCGCGCGCAGCTCCTCGGGCGCGAGCCGGTGCAATTGCCACTGCGGCTCGAGCGCGGGATCCACCGCGGCCGGTCGACCGTCCGGACGCGCGAGCGCGCTCTCGAGCTCGGCCACGAGCGCGCGCGCGAGCTCGTCGTAGGCGTGCGCGTGCGCAGTGCGACCGTCGTCGCCCTGCTCGGCGAGTTCGAGCAGCGACGCCAGCACGAAGCGCGGATCGTCGACGATGCACAGCGCCGAGAGCTCCGCGCGCAGCTCGAGCTGTCGCTGCACGCCGCCCGGCGTGAAGCCCGCGGCGACGAGGAACTCGAGCGCACGGCGGGGCTGGCGCCACGGCGGCCACAGCCGCGCGCGATCGCACAAGTGCGCCTCCTCGTGGCGCGACACCGCCTCGAGCAAGTGCTCGAGCGTGCTCGTCTGCGAGGCCGCGCGCTGCTGGTCCGCCGCCCACGCCGCGCGCACGCGGCGCGACTCGCCGAGCCACGGCGCTCGCACCGCACCCGGATCCGCGCGCGTGCCCGCGCCCGACTTCGAGCCGAGTGCGCGGCGCGATTCGCGGTGCGCGCCGCGCGGCGGCAGCACGAGCGCGCGGCCGCTCTGCGCGCGCGCGCGCTCGATCTCGCGATCGATGCGCAGCGCCCAGTCGCGCAGCGCGCCGAGATCGACCCAGTAGCCCTCGTGCACCGCGAGCCCCGCGATCTCTGCGCCCGTGCGCGCCGGGCGGATGCCGAACGCGGCGCCGTCGCAGAACACCGTCGTCCCCGACCAGCGCGTGCCGAACTGCTCGCCGCGCTCGCGCTGCGCTCCGACGCGCGCCATCCAACAGCCGTCGGTGCCGACCACGAGCATGCGCCCGAGCAACGCGAAGCGACCGACGCTCGCCGCGAGGCGCGCGAGACCATCGACCGCGGTCCCCGCGCTGCCGCGCCCCGCGCGCTCGTCGCCGGCGTCGTACCACGGCCCCGGGTGCACGAGCTCGCCGAGCGCGCCGAAGCCGCGGCGCGGCGAACCGAGGACGTCGGGGACCGCGCGCTCCTGGTCGAGGCCCGGCCACCACGCGCGCGCCGCGCCGTCGACGAGCCGCAGCACGCGCGCGATCGAGACCTCCGGACCGCGCGGCCCCGCGGCCTCGCTCGCCGGCCCTGGATCGAGCACCGAGTACGCGGTGACGACGTCGCTCTCGAGCGCGAGCGCCGAGCGCGCGCGCAGCTCGAGCGCGGCGGCGAGCAACGGCTGCGACGGCGCGAGCGACTGCGCGAACGCGAGCGCTTCCGCGTGCCAACCCAGGCGCAGCAGCGACTGCGACAGCGCGCGCGCAGCATCGCCTCCTGTGGCTGCATCGCCACTCGCAGCTGCGGTGCCGCCCGCAGCTGAGGTGCGGCTCGCCTCGTAGCGGCGCGCGGCATCCAACGCCGCCGCGCCGTCGAGGCAGGTCGCGCGCACGCGCGCGGGCAGCGCGTCGAGGTACGCAGCCAGCGGCGCGACCGGGCTGCCGCGGGCGAAGCTCGCGCGGCGGTGCTCGAGCGGAGTGGCTTCCCCGCGCGCATCCGGTTGGACCTCGACCGCGCGACGCAGCGTCGCCGGCCAGCGCGCGTGGATCGCGCGCAGTTGGTTGACGCGCTCGGCGTCGCCGACGGCCGACTGCGCGGCTGCGCCGAACAGCTCGGCCTGGTCGCGCGCCGACAGGCGCTCGCCGAGCAGCAGGTCGCGCGCGTCACGCCACGCGAGGTCGCGCGCGCCCGGATCCGTCGCCTGCAACTGCGTGCGCGCGCGCAGCATCTCGCCGCGCGCGCGCTGCGCCGGCAGCGCATCGCCGAGCTCCTGCGCGACTTCCTCGAACAGGTCGCGCGCGTCGCGATCGTGCCGCTGTGGATCGAGCGCGCGCGCCAGCGTGTCGTACGCGAGCAGGCGCTCGTAGTCGCAGCGCGCGCGCGCCAGCGCCCGCCGCTCGAGGCGCTGCGCCTCGGCCCGCGCGCCGCGCCCGAGCGCGAGCTGCGCGAGCCCGTGCCACGGCCAGAAGCTGGCCGCGTCGAGCTCCGCCGCGTGTTCGAACAGCGCGCGGCCGCCCGCGCCCTCGATGCGCGCGCACAGGTAGGCGGCGCGCGCGTCGTCGGGCCGTGCCGACCACGCGGCGAGCGCGTGCGCATACGCGGTCAGCGCGCCCGCGGCGCGGCGCTGCTCGTCCTGCCGCGCGCGCGCGAGCGCCCACCAATCGGGGGCCGCGCCCTCGACCTCGGCGAGCAGCGCGGCGATCTCGGGGCCGTCGGCCTGCGCGCCCGCCTGCACGAGGAACGCGCGGTCGAGCGCGCGCTCGAGCGCGTCCTCCGCGCTCGCGGGCACGGCCGCTGCGCGCACGGCGGCCGAGCGGCATCCGGACGCGAGCAGCAGCACACACGCGAACGCGAGCCACGCGCGAATCGATTTCCCGGTCGGCAGCGCCACGCCGAGCAGCCTGACGATCGCCGCGCGCCGAGCCAAGGGGCCAGCGCTCAATCCGGAAAGCGATTCAAGATCGAGCGCGCCGCTGGACGAGCGACGAAGCAGCGCTCTCTCCCCCCGCGCGTCCCCGCCTTGAAGCTGCGCTCGAAGCTGCTGCTCGTGCTCGGTGCCGTCCTCGCGACGGTGGCGCTCGGATTCCATTCGCTCGCGTCGCGCTGGTTGCAGAACGGCTACGGCGAGCTCGAGCGCACCGACTGCGCGGAAGCGCGCGCGGCGGTCGAGTCCGCGCTCGACGCGTTGCGCGACGACCTGTGCTCGAAGCTCGCCGACTGGGCGATGTGGGACGACACGTACCGGTTCATGGAGGACGGCAACCGCGCGTTCGTCGAATCGAACCTGCTGCCCGACTCGATCGGCAGCATCGGGATCAGCGCGATCGCGTTCCTGTCCGACGACGGCCGCCTGCTCGAGTCGCTCGCGCTGGCCGAGCGGGAGTCGGTCGCGGTGCCGCTGTGGCCCGGCCTGGAGCAGCGGCTGCGCGCCGACTTCGCGAGCCTCGGCTGCGGCGATCCCGAGCGCGTCGTCGCCGGGCTGTGGCGCCTGCCCGAGGGACCGATGGTCGTCGCGTCGCGGCCGGTGCTGCCGTCCAGCGGCGTCGGCGCGCCGCGCGGGCGCATCGTGTTCCTGCGCCGGCTCGACGCGGCGCTGTTCGCGCGCATCGCCGATCAGACGCGCGAGCACTGCGCGCTCGTCGAGATCGCTGATCGCGGCAACCTCGCGACCGCCGACGCGGCCGCGCTCGACGCGCTGTCGCGCTGCGGCGCCGAGCACGGCCTCGACCAGCCGCGCGACGACGCGCACCTCGCGACGTACTACCTCGCGGCGGACATCGCCGGGCTGCCGACCTGGCTGGTGCGCGTCGACCGCGCGCGGCCGATCTGGGCCGCCGGCCGCGCGAGCGTCCGCACGATGACGAGCGCGCTGATCGGCGTCGGCGTGCTGTTCGGGCTGATCGCGATGGCGTTCATGGAACAGCTCGTGCTCGCGCGCCTGACGCGGCTGGAGCGCGAGGTGCGCGCGGTGCGCGGCGATGCCGAGCACGCACGCGTCTACGAGGCGGGCAGCGACGAGCTCTCGACGCTCGGCCAGGGCATCAACCGGATGCTCGAGCGCGTCGAGGCGATGCGCAGCGCGCTGACGCTGCGCGAGCGCGAGGCGAGCCGGCTCGCGCTGCTCGCCAGCCGCACCGATCAGATGGCGCTGATCGGCGACGGCGCCGGGCGCATCGAATGGGTCAACGCGGCCTTCGAGCGCGAGAGCGGCTACACGCTCGCCGCGGCGCGCGGCAAGACCGTGACCGAGCTGTTCGGCGGCGCCGCCGCGCCCGCGCCGACGCAGGCGGGCACTTCGGTCGCGCTGCTGCGCCGCAGCGACGGCACGTGCTTCTCGGCCGAGCTCGACCTGCAGCTCGTCAGCTCCGATCGCCACGGCGGGCTGACGACGATCGGGCTCGCGCGCAACGTCACCGCGCGCTTCGACGCCGAGCGCGAACTCGTCGCGGCGAAGGAGCAGGCCGAGGCCGCGGCGCGCGCGAAGAGCGACTTCCTGGCCAACATGAGCCACGAGATCCGCACGCCGATGACCGCGATCCTCGGCTTCGCGGACCTGCTCGCGGATCCCGCGCTCGCGCCGCTCGAGCGCATCGGTCACATCCAGACGATCCGCCGCAACGGCCAGCACCTGCTCGCGGTGATCAACGACATCCTCGACCTGTCGAAGATCGAGGCCGGCAAGCTGTCGCTCGAGGCGATCGCGTTCGACCCGCGGCAGGTGGTCGAGGACGTGCTCTCGATGTGCCGGCCGCGCGCGCTGGAGAAGCAGCTCACGCTGACCAGCGAGCTCGGGCAGCGCCCGCTGCCGGTCGTGCTCGGCGATCCGACGCGGCTGCGCCAGGTGCTGATGAACCTCGTCTCCAACGCCGTCAAGTTCACGTCGCAGGGCGGCGTCAGCGTGCGCGTCGCGCGCAGCGGCGACGATGAGACGGGCTGCCGGCTCGGCTTCGAAGTCGCCGACACGGGCGTCGGGATGGAGCCGGAGCAGCAAGAGCGCCTGTTCCACGCGTTCCAGCAAGCCGACACGTCGACGACGCGGCGCTTCGGCGGCACCGGTCTCGGCCTCGCGATCTCGCAGCGCCTCGTGCAGGCGATGCGCGGCTCGATCGCGGTCGCGAGCCGGCCGGGCGAGGGCTCGACCTTCCGCTTCGAACTCTGCTTCCCACTGGCGAGCGCAGAGCAGCAGCCGCAGCACGCGACGCAGCCCGGCGCGACGCCGGCGCTGGTCGAGCTGCCGCGCCTCGACGGGATGCGCGTGCTGCTCGCGGAGGACGGTCTCGACAACCAACGGTTGATCCGCTCGATCCTGACGCGGCAGGGCGCGCGCGTGCAGCTCGCGGAGAACGGCCGCGTCGCGGTCGACAGCGGCTTCGCCGCGCTGCGCCGCGGCGAGGTGTTCGACGTCGTGCTGATGGACATGCAGATGCCCGAGCTCGACGGCTACGCGGCGACGACGCAGCTGCGCGTCGGCGGCTACGACGGCGCGATCATCGCGCTGACCGCGCACGCGATGGAAGGCGATCGCAAGCGCTGCCTCGCGGCCGGCTGCGATGACTACGCGACCAAGCCGATCCAGCGGCTCGCGCTGATCCCGCTGCTCGCCGCGTGGCGCGGCCGGCGCAGCGAACGCGCCGCGGCGTGAGGGCGTGCGGCCGGCTCGCGCCGTCCGCTAGAACGACCCGTCCTTCGGGTAGCCCTTGATCGCGACGATCACGACGATCACGAACAGCACGACGAGCCCGATCACGACGAGCCAGGTGACGGACATCGCCGCGGGCGCGTCAGCGCTCTCCCTGCGCCCCGGGCGCGCGGTAGACGAGCAGCGCGCGCTGTCCCATCTCGCCGGGGAGCTCGTGCTCCCACACGGTGTCGAGCTTGAAGCCCAGGCGCTCGGCCTCGCGCTCGCCCGCGCGGACCTCGCGCGACCACGACGGCCCCTTGAACAGCAGCAGGTCCTTCAGCGCGTGGCGCACCTTGCGCAGCAGCCGCACGTTCTCGCGCACCGAGGACAGCGCGCGGATGAACACGAGGTCGTACTTGTTGCGCGCGAGGTGCTCTTCGCCGCGCGCCCACACCGCGTTCGCGTTGCGCAGCCCGAGCGCGGCGATGCTCGTGCCGACGAAATCGGCGCGCTTGCGCGCCGAGTCGAGGCAGGTGACGCTCGCGTGCGGTTCCGAGAGCGCGATCGGGATGCCCGGGAAACCGGCGCCCGTGCCGAGGTCGAGCAGCTTGCGCCCCATCAGCGGCAAGAGGCGCGTCGCGCGCCAGCAGTCGAGGTAGTGCTTGGCGGCGACTTCGCGCGGCGCGACGATCGCCGTCAGGTTCATGCTTTGATTGCCGGTCAGCACGAAGCGCGCGTGCTCGGCGAAGCGATCGAGCAGCGCCGGCTCGACCTCCTCCTTCTCGAATGCCCACTGCAGCGCGGCGCGCAGCTCGTCGAGCGACGGCACCGGCGTATCGCGGTGCGCGAGCACCTTGTCGAGCTCGTCGTCGGCCCGCGCGGCGCAGGCCTCCGCCGCGGCTGCTGCCGCGATCGGATCCGGCGGTGCCCCGCCTTCCGCGCCGCCCGGCGGCACGGAGCGGGGTTCGCGTTCATCGGCGCCTGAGGGGGACATCGGCGGGACGGGGTCGGAGGGAGTCGACCGCTGGATCGGGGCCGAGGGATTGGCAGGGCAGCAGGGATTCGAACCCTGAACCTACTGATTTGGAATCAGTCGCTCTACCGATTGGAGCTACTGCCCTCCAGCGGGGCGAAGGAAGGTATCCGGATGCTCGTGCTCGGGCAAGAGCGCGTGCAGCGCGATTGTCAAGTCGAGCTCGATCCGCAATGCTCTGTCGCGCATGAGTGAAGAGGATGCGAGCGTCGCCCGTCCGAGCAGCGCGGCCCAGCCGCAGACCGGAGAGCCCGCCGCGCGCGTCGCCGACGCCTCCGGCATTCCGGCCACGCGCATCCACCAGGACGCGCTGCGCGTCGTGTCGCGGCTCTCGCGCAACGGCCACGAGGCGTATCTCGTCGGCGGTTGCGTGCGCGATCTGTTGCTCGGTCGCAGCCCGAAGGACTTCGACGTCGCGACCGCCGCGCACCCGCGCCAGATCCGCGCGCTGTTCCGCAACGCGCGCATCATCGGCCGGCGCTTCCGCCTCGCGCACGTCGTGTACGGCGACCACATCGTCGAGACCGCGACGTTCCGCACCAAGCCGCCGCAGAGCGAGGACGAGGAAGACGATCCGCTGATCCGCGAGGACAACGCGTTCGGGACCGCGGTAGAGGACGCGCTGCGCCGCGACTTCACGATCAACGGACTGTTCCTCGATCCGCTCAGCGGCAAGATCCTCGACTACGTCGGCGGACTCGCCGATCTCGAGGCCGGCGTGCTGCGCACGATCGGCGATCCGGTCGTGCGCATCGCCGAGGACCCGGTGCGCATCCTGCGCGCGATCAAGTTCGCCACGCGCCTCGGCTTCCGCATCGACGAGGCGACGTGGAGCGCGATGATCGAGCACGCGCCGCTGTTGACGCGCTCGGCGCCGGCGCGCGTGGTCGAGGAGATCCTGCGCCTCTTGCACAGCGGGACCTCGCTCGGCGCGTTCCGCATGCTGCGCGCGTGCGGCGCGCTCGCGATCCTGCTGCCCGAGATCGACGACTACCTCGGCCGCCGCGACGATCCCGACCCGGCCGCGCACGATCGCGCCGACCAGTACTGGCGGCTGCTCGAAGCGCTCGACAGCGACGTGCACGCCGGCCGCGCGCCGTCGCGCGCGCTCGCGCTGTCGGTGGTCTGGCTGCGCATCGTCGAGCGCGAGGCCGAGCGCGCGCGCACCGGCGGCTCGCACGACCCGGGCGATCTGTACCGCGCCGCCGAGGTCGTGCTCGACCGCTCCGCCGCCAGTGCGCGCCTGCCGCGCAAGGACACGGCGATCGCGCGCAAGATGATCTCGGACCAGCCGCGCTTCGCGCTCGGCGCGCAGAACAATCCGCGCACGCTGTTGTTCCTGCGCGAACCCGACCTGCCGGAGTCGCTGAACCTGCTGCGGCTGCGCGTCAGCGCGTGGGGTCAGGGTTGGGACGTATACGAGGGCTGGCTGGCGAGCTATGAGCAGGCACGCGCGCTGCCCGACGACGAGGTGGCCCGCCTGCGCAACAAGAAGCGGCGACGGCGCCGCGGGCGCGGGCGCGGCGCCGCGAGGTCGGGCGGCGGCGAGCCGAGCTGAACGCGCCGACCTGCACGAGTCCCGACCCGCCGAGCGAAACCGCCCGATGCCCCGAGCCTGGCTGTGCAGCACGATCGCCGCGGCGCTGCTCGCGGCCGCACCCGCCGCGCAGACGCCGGCCGAGTACGCCGCCGCGCACGACGCGAAGCTCGGCGCGCTGCGCCGCGCGGCCGAGCAGCAGGTGCGCGAGCTCGAGGACGCGTGGCAGTACCTGCGCGCGTCCGAGCGGCGCGAGCTGGCGGAGTTCTACACCGCGCAGGCGCGCACGCTCGAGTCGCACCAGCGCAAGCTGATCGCGCTCGCGGGCAAGCTCTCGGACCGCGACACGAGCCTGTGGCCGGTCGAGCACGAGCTCGCGTTCTACGACCCGAAGGTCCACGCGCCGCGCCAGCCGATCAAGCGCAAGCGGCTCGCGCCGAACGACCACAAGGTGATCAGCGCGCAACAGGAGCTCGCGCCGCCGCTGCCGCGCGCGGTCCACGCGACGTGGCGCTACGACTGGGGCACGCGCGGGCTGGTGCGCGCCGCCGCGCCGGCGCTGGCCGAGGATGCGCCCGAGCGCGTGTTCGCCAACGCCTGCCTCGGCCTGCCGCCTGACGCCGACCTCGCGATCGCGCTGGTCGCGCGCGCGCTCGACGACGGCGCGCAGGCGAGCACGCAGGCGGCGTTCGCGCACGCGTACACCGATCGCGACGGCGGCGTGTACCCGTTCACGCTGTACGAGGCCTGGAGCTCGGGCCGCGACATCGAGATGCCGGACGTCGACACGCTCGGGCTGTACCACGAGCTGTTCAACGACTTCACGCGCTTCGTCGCGCCGGTGCCGAACAAGCAGCACAAGCAGCTGTACGACGCGACGCTGTTCCCGCGCTTCGCCGCCGCGCGCGCGCACCGCGCGCCGCGCGAGGGGCTCGCGCAGACCTGGCTGCGCGCACAGCCGGCGCTGGCCGAGGGCTACGACGCCGCGGTGATCCGCTTCCACGCGCTGTGGCACTACATGAACGAGCAGCCGCCGGCGCTTGCGGCCGCGCTGACCGACAACAGCGACTGGGAGCGCTACTTCACGAGCTGGACCGCGTCGCTCGCGAAGCAACCGACGCTCTACGAGCGCGGCCACGAGCGGCAGCTCGAGCTGTACGCGGACGAGCAGGCGCAGCGCGAACTGCTGCACAAGTGCATGCGCGAGCTCGGGCTGCTCGGGCGCACCGAAATGCCGAAGCCCGAGTCGAAGCCCGGCGGCTGAGCCGCGCGAGCGCCTTGGCCGATCGCGCAGCGACGCGTAGAATCGCCGGTTCGGGCCCCTCCCGTTCCGTTCCGCCACCCCCCATCGCGTCCACATCCGCTCCATGACCACGCACGACATGAAGTCCGTCGCCAAGGCGCTCGTCGCCAAGGGCAAGGGCATCCTCGCGGCCGACGAGTCGACCGGCACGATCGAGAAGCGCTTCCAGAAGATCAACCTGCCGAACGTCGAGGACAACCGGCGCAACTACCGCGAGATGTTGTTCCGCACGAAGGGAGCGGGTCAGTACATCTCCGGCGCGATCCTGTACGAGGAGACGCTGAAGCAGAAGGCGGCCGACGGCACGACGATGGTCGACCTGATGAACCGCGAGGGCATCGTCCCCGGCATCAAGGTCGACAAGGGCGCCGTCGATCTCGCCGGCGCGCCGAACGAGAAGATCACCGACGGGCTCGACGGCCTGCGCGCGCGCTGCGCCGACTACTACAAGCTCGGCGCGCGCTTCGCGAAGTGGCGCGCGGTGATCACGATCGGCGACGGCATTCCGAGCGCGTACTGCATCGAGACCAACGCGCACGCGCTGGCCCGCTACGCGAAGCTGTGCCAGGAGCAGGGCCTGGTGCCGATCGTCGAGCCCGAGGTGCTGATGGACTGGAGCAACTCGATCGAGGTCTGCTACGAGGTCACGCGCCGCACGCTCGAGTGCACGTTCGACGCGCTGTACGCGCAGCGCGTCAGCCTCGAGGAGATGCTGCTCAAGCCGAACATGGTGATCGCCGGCAAGCAGTGCGCGAAGCAAGCTTCGGCGAAGGAAGTCGCCGAGCAGACGATCTGCTGCTTCCGCCGCTCGGTGCCGGCCGCGGTGCCCGGCATCGTGTTCCTGTCGGGCGGCCAGACCGAGGCGCAGGCGACCGACAATCTGAACGAGATGAACAAGCTCGGCCCGCACCCGTGGGAGCTGTCGTTCTCGTACGGCCGCGCGCTGCAGGACTCCGCGCTCAAGGCGTGGGCCGGCAACCAGGCCAACGTCGCGAAGGGGCAGGCCGCGTTCCTGCACCGCTCGAAGATGAACGGCCTCGCGCGCAGCGGAAAGTACGCGGCGGCGATGGAAAAGGAACTGGTCGGCGTCTGACCGCGCGGCTCGCCGGCGCCTAGACGCGCACGCGGGCCGCGATCGCGCGGCCCGCGAGTTCCGCCGTCGCGAACGCGGCGAGGAAGGACAGACCCCCGATCGGCCCCTGCACGTCGAGCAGCTCGCCGATCACGTACAGCCCGGGGTGCGCCTTGACTTCGAGCGTTCCCGCGTCGACCGCGCTCAGCGCAAGCCCGCCGGCCGTGACTTCGGCCTTGTCCCAGCCCTGCGTGCCGCGGATCGGCACAGCGAACCCCTTCAGCGCCTCGACCAGCGCGTGGCGCTGCTCGCGCGTCACCTGCGCCGCGCGCGCGTCGCCGGCACAGCGCGCCTGCGCGACGACGCGCTCGAGCAGTCGCCGCGGCAGCGCCGCACGCGTGACGTCGTTGAGCGCGCCGAGCACGCCGGCGCCGCCGGGCTGCGCGGCGCGCGCGAGCCACGCGTCGCGCAACTGTTCGCGCGCGCGATCGGGCACGAGATCGATGCGCGCGGTGAATTCGAGCGCCGGCGCGCGCGCGACCGGCTCCGACACGTCCATCGCGGCCGGCCCCGACAGGCCGAAGTGCGTGAACAGCACCGGCCGCGCGCGCCGCGCAACCTCGCGGCCACTCGCGTCGCACAGCGCGAGCTCGGCCTCCTGGACGGCGATGCCCGCGAGCTCGTGCACCCACGGCGCGGGACTCAGGAGCGGCACGAGCGCCGGCACCGGCTCGACCAGCGGCAGCCCGAGCGCGGCGAGCCACGCGTAGCCGTCGCCGGTCGTGCCGGTCAGCGGGTAGCTCTTGCCGCCGCTCGCGACGACGACGTTGGGCGCGTCGCGACGCGTGCCGTCGGCGAGCTCGACGCGCCAGCCCGCGCCCGTGCGCGCGACGCCGGCGACCGCTGCGCCGACCTCGATGTGCGCTCCGGCCGTGCGCGCCGCGCGCTCGAGCGCGTTGCGGACGTCGATCGCGCGACCGGACTCGGGGAAGACCTTCTCGAGCGGTGCATCGACCGTCGCGATCCCCCACTGCTCGAAGCGCGCGCGAACGGCGGCCGGCGGCAGCGCGCGCAGCGCCGGGCGCAAGAAGCGCTCGCCGCGCGCCCCGAACAGCCGGCCCGCCGCCGCGGCGTCGAGCGTCGTCGTCAGATTGCAGCGCGTGCCGCCGCTCGCGAGCACCTTGGTGCCGCAGCGACTCGTCTTCTCGAGCACGCAGACGCGCGCGCCCGCACGCGCCGCGACCTCCGCGCACCACAGTCCGGCCGCGCCTGCGCCGGCGACGATCACGTCGGGATCACTCATCCGCGCGCGGAGTCTACGTGCGCCGCCCGCGCGGCGCTGCTATCGTCCGCGCGATGCTCTCGTCGCTGCTGCTCGGCTCGTTCGCGGGCGCGCAACACGCGCTCGGCGGCCCCGACCACCTGGCGGGCGTCGCGCCGTTCGCGGCGGCGCGCGCGCACCGCGCGTGGCACGCCGGTCTCGCGTGGGGCGTCGGGCACGCGGCCGGCGCGTGCGTCGCAGCGCTCGCGGCGCTCGTGCTGCGCGATTCGGTTCCCGGACTCGCCGAGCGCGTCTCGGAGCGATCGGAGCTCGCGGTCGGAGTCGTGCTGTGCATCATCGGCGCGCTCGGACTGCGCGCGCTCGTGCGCGACCACGCGCACGCGCATGCACCGAGCTCGAGCTCGCTCGCGCGCTGTCTCGGAATCGGCGCGCTGCACGGAGCGGCCGGGCTGTCGCACTTGTTCGCCGTGTTGCCGGCCCTCGCCCTCGCGAGTCCCGCCGCGTACCTCGCCGGCTACGGGATCTCGAGCACGCTCGCGATGTGCGCCGTCGCCGCCGGCGTCGGCCGCCTGACGCTGCTGCCGGCGCTGCGGCGCCGCGCGTTCGGCGTTTGCAGCGCCGCGAGCGTGCTCGTCGGCGCTTACTGGATCGCCGCGAGCGTCTAGCCGCCCTGCAGCGCGCTCTCCGCGACGCTCTCGTCGGCGTCGCACGCCGCGTCGGGCGCGGTGTCGGCGAGTGGATCGTCGAGCCAGCCGTGCGGCAGCGCGACCGTCTGCTCGCGGCCGCCCTTCGCGCGCTGCGCGCGCAGCGCGGCGCGCGGGAACGGCTCGTCGGCATCGAGCGAACCGAGCAGCGCGCGCAGATCGTCGAGCGTGTGCAACTTGTTGAGCCCCGCGCGCACCGCGTTGCCGCCGCGGAAGCCCTTCGTGTACCACGCGGCCCACTTGCGCATCTGCAGCATGCCCATGCGCGGCCCGAAGAAGTCGACGAGACCGGTGCCGTGCTCGAGCGCGATCGCCGCGATCTCGCCGAAGCGCGGCGGCGGCGCGGGCTCGCGCCCCGCGCACACGTCGGCGAGCTCGCGGAACAGCCACGGCCGCCCGAGGCAGCCGCGACCGACGATCACGCCGTCGCAACCGGTCGCGCGCAGCATCGCGAGCGCGTCCCAGCACTCCCAGATGTCGCCGTTGCCGAGCACCGGGATCGCGACCGACTGCTTGAGCTCGCGGATCGCGTCCCAATCGGCCTGACCGGCGTACAGCTGCGCGGCAGTGCGCGCGTGCAGGCCGATCGCGACCGCGCCTTCCTCCTGCGCGACGCGCCCCGCCGCAACGAAGCTCAAGTGCTCGGCGTCGGTCCCCTTGCGCACCTTGATCGTCACCGGCACGCTTCCCGCGCCGCGCACGGCCGCGCGCACGAGCTTCGCGAGCAGCCGCGGCCGCAGCGGGATCGCGCTGCCGCCGCCGGAGCGCGTGACCTTCGGCACCGGGCAGCCGAAGTTCATGTCGAGGTGCGCGACGCCCGCGTCGGCGAGCGCGCGCGCGAACGCCTCGACGTCCGCGGGATCCGAGCCGTAGATCTGCACCGAGCGCGGCGACTCGTCGGCGCGCGAGCTCGCGAGCAACTGCGTCAGCTTGTTGCCGAGCAGGAAGCCGCGCGCGGTGATCATCTCCGACACGTACAGGCCCGCGCCGAAGCGCCGGC
>SCVU01000129.1 GCA_004296785.1 Planctomycetota bacterium | reverse complement strand
TGGGAGCTGTACCCGTTCCCGCGCACCTGGTTCGGCGAGGACGTGCTGCTCGCGCGCGCGCTGCTCGAGGCCGGCTGGACCGTCGTCTACGACGCCGCGGCGACCGTCGAGCACAGCCACGACTACGACGCGCGGGAGACGCGCGAGCGCGCGCGCATCGACGGCCGCTTCAACGCCGAGTGGCTCGATCGGATCTGCATCGGCAGCGCCTCCGACGCGCGCACGCTGTGCGAGCGGCTGGCGCCGCAGGACGCGGCGGCCGTCGCGCGCGCCGGACACTCGGGCGAGGCCGCGCGCGCGCTCGAGCGCGAGCTCGCGGCGCTGCGCGAGGCGGCGTTCCTCGGCCTGCACGAGGGCGGCCAGACCGCGGCGCGCCGCGCGGGCAGCGCGCTGCTCTCGAAGCGCGAGCTCTCGATCCTGTTCGTCGTGCACGGCTTCATGCCGGACACGTGGGCGGGCACCGAGGTCTACACGCTCGAGCTCGCGAAGGCGCTGCAGGCGCGCGGCCACCGCGTGACGATCCTCGCGCGCACCGGCGCCGCGCAGTCGGAGTCCGACGGCGGTCCGCGCGAGTTCTCGGTCAGCGCGGGCGAGTTCCAGGGGCTGCGCGTGCTGCGCTTCGTGCACCGGCTCGCGCACCGCAACCTGCGCGAGAGCTTCGCCAAGTCCGAGCCCGAGCAGATGCTGCGCGGGATCCTGCTGCGCGAGAAGCCCGATCTCGTGCACTTCCAGCACCTGATCCACACGTCGATCGGGCTCGTGCGCGTCGCGAAGGAGCTCGGCCTGCCGACGATCGTGCACTGCCACGACTACTGGGCGCTGTGCGCGCGCGTGCAGATGATCCGGCCCGACGGCGCGCGCTGCGACGACAACATGGGCGCGGGCTGCTATCTGTGCGTGAAGGAGAAGTGGCTCGAGCACGTGCCGTTGGCGAAGAAGCTCGGCGCGCTGTCGGGCCCGCTCGCGCCGCTCGCCGCGCCGTTCCTCGGCCAGGAGGAATACGCGCACCTCGCCGAGCGCCACGCGGCCGTGCCGGCGGCGTACCTCGACGCGGATCTGCTGATCAGCCCGAGCCGTTTCCTGCGCCGCAAGCTGCTCGACTCGCCGCTGTTCCGCGCGGCCGACCCGCACCGCTTCCTGTACTCGGACAACGGACTGCGCACCGATCACCTGCGCGCGCTCTCGAAGTCGCCCGACTCCGAGGGCCGCGTGCGTTTCGGATTCATCGGCACGCTGGCCTGGTACAAGGGCGGGCGCGTGCTCGTCGACGCGATGGCCCGGCTGAAGGCGCAGTTGAACGGCGAGCGCGCCGTGCTGCGCGTGTGGGGGAGCTTCGATCCCGCGCGCGATGCGCACCACGCCGAGCTCGCGCAGGCGGTCGCCGCCAGCGGCGCCGACGTCGAGTTCCGCGGTCGCTTCGACAACGAGCGGCTGTCCGAGGTGTACGCCGAGATCGACGCGCTCGTCGTGCCGTCGATCTGGTACGAGAACTCGCCGATCACGATCCACGAGGCGTGGATGGCCAAGACGCCGGTGCTCGCGTCGAAGCTCGGCGGAATGGCCGAATTCGTGCGCGACGGCGTCGACGGGTTGCTGTTCGAGCCCGGAAATGCCGATGATCTGGCCGCCGTGATGCGCCGCTTCGCCGTCGAGCCCGCCCTGCGCGCGCGCCTGTCGCGCGACTTCCCGCGCGCCAAGTCGATCGAGGACGACGCGGCCGCGATGGAGTTCCGCTACCGCGGCCTGGTCGCCGCGCGCCGGCGCAGCGCGAATGCGCTGCTGCTCGACGTCGCCGGCGTCGGCGCCGCGCGCCGCAGCGAGGCGACGGTGCAGCAGGGCGCGGATCTCTTGCTGCTGCGCCCCGGCGGCGGCGCGGCCGAGTACGAGGTCGAGGCGGGCGGCGCGAGCGCGCTCGCGGTCGAGCTCGAAGTGCTCGCGCTCGGCGCCGAACCCGGCGTCGAGCTCGGCGGCCGCGTGCTGCTCGACGGCGCCGAGCTCGGCCGCGTGCCGCTGTTCCGCGCCAACGGCCGCGACGAGACGCGGCGCTTCTCGTTCACGAGCCGCGCGCTGGCCGATGCGCGCGGCGTGCTGCGCGTCGAGTGCGCGATCGAGGCCGGCGGCCCGGAGGCCCACCTGCGCATCGCGCGGGTGCGCGTGCGCGCGAGCGAGTCCGGAGCCGTTCGATGAGCGGGATCCTCGGCCGCATGCTCGGCAAGTCCGCCGCGCCCGCCGCGGCGGCCGGAGTGCAAGCGGCGCTCGGCGACCGCGATCTCCCGCGCGCGGCGATCACGATCCTCAACTACAACGGCCGCCACCACCTCGAGCGCTGCTTCGAGAGCCTGAAGGGGCTCGACTATCCGAAGGACAAGCTCGAGGTGATCCTGATCGACAACGCGTCGAGCGACGGCAGCGTCGAGGAGTGCCGCGCGAAGCACGCGTGGGTGCGCCTGGTCGTCAACGAGCGCAACGTCGGCTTCAGCGCGGGCTGCAACCAGGGCGCGAAGCTCGCGCACGACGCGCGCGTGCAGGTCTTCCTGAACAACGACATGCGCGTCGAGCCGCGCTGGCTGCGCGAGCTCGTCGGGCCGATCGTGCGCGGCGAGTGCGCGGCGACGACCGCGAAGATGTTCTCGTGGGACGGCGCCGTGATGAACTCGTGCGGCGGCGGCATGAACTTCCACGGGATCGGCATCCAGAAGGGCTACAACGAGAAGCCCGCGCCGCAGTTCGACGTGCCGTCGCGCTCGCTGTTCGCGTGCGGCGGCGCGATGGCGATCGACGCGCGCGTGTTCGCCGAGTCGGACGGCTTCGACGAGGAGTTCTTCGCGTACTACGAGGACGTCGATCTCGGCTGGCGGCTGTGGGTGCTCGGCCACGAGATCCACTACGTGCCGAAGGCGGTGTGCTACCACCACCACTCGAGCACGAGCCGCACGTTCCCGATGGAGACGATCCGCCTGCTGCAGGTGCGCAATCCGATCCTCGCGTGCTTCAAGAACTACGCGGACGACAATCTGCGCAAGGTCCTGCCCGCGCAGCTCGCGCTCGCGCTGCGGCGCACGATGCTCGTCTCCGGCGTCGCCGACGACACGCCGTACCGGATCGAGAGCGTGAATCCGCGCGGCGCCGGCGTCGTCGGCCACCTGTGGGAGAAGGCGCGCCACAAGGTGCAGGAGACGGCGCCGATCCGGCGCGAGGCGCTGGCGGACCTGATCGGGATCAACGACCTGCTCTCGAACTGGGAGCACTGGATGAAGCGGCGCGGCGAAGTGCAGAGGCGGCGCAAGCGGCCCGACGCGGAGATCTTCGCGCTGTTCGACAAGCCGCACTGGTGCATCGAGGGCGAGCCGAGCTACCGCGCGCTGCACGAGGGCGCGAGCGCGTTCTTCGGCATCGACAAGTTGTTCGAGGGGCTCGACTCCGGTCGGCCGGATCCGAAGAAGTGACGCACGAGGCCGCGACGATCGCCTGACCGCCGTGAAGCTCTCCGTCGTCATCCCGGTCTACAACGAGGAGCGCACGCTCGAGGAGATCGTGCGGCGCGTGCAGGCGCAGCCGTACGAGAAGGAGCTCGTGCTCGTCGACGATTGTTCGCGCGACGGGTCGCGCGCGATCATGGAGCGGCTCGCGCGCGAGCAGGCGAACGTGCGCTGCTTCTACCACGCCGAGAACCAGGGCAAGGGCGGCGCGCTGCGCACGGGCTTCGCACAGACGACCGGCGACATCGTCCTCATCCAGGACGCCGACCTCGAGTACGACCCGTCGGACTACGCGGATCTGTTGCACCCGATCCTCGAGGGCAAGGCCGACGTGGTGTTCGGCAGTCGCTTCCTCGGCGGGCGCTACGCGCGCGTGCACTTGTACTGGCACTACCTCGGGAATCGTGGGCTGACGACGCTGTCGAACATGTTCACGAACCTGAACTTGTCGGACATGGAGACCTGCTACAAGGTCTTCAAGAGCGACGTCGCGAAGCGGCTCGACATCCGGTCGAAGACGTTCGCGGTCGAGCCGGAGATCACGGCGAAGGTCGCGAAGATGCGCGTGCGGATCTTCGAGGTACCGATCAGCTACGCGGGGCGTGACTACGCGGAGGGGAAGAAGATCGGGCCGAAGGACGCGCTGATCGCGTTCTGGGCGATCGTGCGGTGGCGGTTCTTCGGGTAGCGGCGAGCCCGCGGTGACTTCGACGTGACCGCGCGCGCGGCCGCGCGTCGCTAGCGTTGGAGCGATGCAGAAGCCTGCGATCGTCGCGCTATGGATCGGCACCGCTTGGCTCGCGTCATGCCGTGCTGCGCCGCGGGCTGTCGCGCTGGCGCCGGCGCCCAGCCCTGAGAGTCCGCGCCAAGCCGGTTGGGCCGCCGTCCGCGGCCGACTCGTTCGCGCGTCCGACGGCGTCGGCGTCGACGGCACCGTCCGCTCCGAGTTCTGCGCGGCCGGCGGCGTGAAGACCGGGGCGGATGGCCGCTTCCGCGCGATGGTCTCGACTGGTCCGTTGCTCGATCCGGCGCTGCCGATCCCGCTGCAGCTCTCGGCCGAAGCGTGTGCGTATCGCATCGTGTACGTCGACATGGTCGCCGGCCGCGACGTCGACCTCGGCGACATCGCGCTCGAGCCCGGTTGGACGCTGTGCATCACGGCCGTCGACGCGACGGGCGAACCGATCGAGGGCGCCGAGCTGTTCCTCGAGAACGGACGCGGCGAGCCGCCCGCCGACGCGCTCCACCGCGGTCCACCGGACGACGCTGTCCGACACCAAGTGTTCACGGGTCCGGAGGGACGCCTGCGCTTCGACGCGATCCAGACGGGTCCCAAGCGCGCGTACTTGTGCGCTCCGGGGACTCTGTGGGCGTGGAGCGACGTCGTGGAGTTCCAGCTCGGCCGTAGCACGGACTTCGGCACGCTCGTGCTCGCGCCGCGCCCGCGCGGCGAGCCCGCACTGTTCGGCGCGGCGATTCCTTGGCGCGGCGAGCCGTGACACGCGCGTGACCGGCGCGTGCCGAGTGCGCGGGCGCACGTCGATACAGTGAGCCGTGCTCGGAGGAGCGCGGCATGCGTCGATGGACCCTGTGGATCGGAGTCGTGATCGCGGTGGTCGCCATCGCGTGGTTCGCCGTCCGCGCACGCCGCGTCGAGCCGGACGCCGTGCCGGCTCCGCTCGCGGCGGCGACTCGCGATGCAAGCGCGCCCGCGACGAGTGAGCCGCTCGCGAGTACCGCTGCGGTCGAAGTCGACGCCACGCGCCCCGCGCCAGCGCGCGAAGTCGTCGCCGCGCCCGCACCGGAACGCACGCAGACGCCGTTCGGCGCTGTCGAGCGCGTCCGCGTGCGCGGTCGACTCGTGACGCCGGACGGCTCGCCGGTGCGCGACGGTCACATCACCGGCGTGAACGGCACGCTCGGCGAGATCTCCGCGGATGCGAACGGCGCGTTCGAGTTCGACGCGCACGTCGTCGCGAACGCTCCGATCGCACAGACCTACTTCTACTTCGCGACGGCGGAGGCGTGCAGCAGCAGGAACTTCAATGCCAAGCCGCGCGCGGGCGAGCCCTGCGAGCTCGGCGACATCGTGCTCGAGCCCGGCTGCTCGCTCCGCGCGACTGCCGTGGACGAGCGCGGTTCCCCGATCGCCGGCGCGTCGATCCGACTTCTGCCCGGTGCGGGAGAGCCATCGCCGGGCGCGCGCTTCTCGGGTCCACCCGGCGGCGGCGTCCGGCACGCTCGCACCACGGCCGCGGATGGCGTGCTGCGGCTCGACGGTCTGCAGCCCGGCGTGAAGCGCGCGTTCCTCACCGCGCCCGGCCGCGAGTGGGCGTGGAGCGCGCCGCTCGAGGTCGCGCCCGGGCGCACTGCGGATGCGGGACGGCTCGTGCTCGCCGCGCGCGCCGAGCAAGCGCGACTCGCGCTGCGGCTCGTCGACGAGCAGCGGCGTCCAGTTCGCGCCGCGGTCACCGTCGAGCGCGGCTTCTTCGAGACGAGCAGCGTGAGCACCGACGCGGACGGGCGTATCTCGATCGACTGCGCGCCGGGCGAGACCCTGCAGATCCTGTGCGACACGTCGTCGTGCGAGCGCGGACCGCTCGTCGTAGAAGGGCTCGTCGTCGACGGGCGCGAGCACGAGCTGCTCGTGCCCGCCAATCCGCGCGTGCCGCTCGAGGTGGTCGACCCTCGCGGCGCGCCGATCGATGCGTTCGACGCGCACATGCAGTTCGACATCGCAGAGAAGTACTGGAACTACTCGTCGACCGCCTGTCAGATCACGCGCGAGGCGCGCGAGCTCCCGTTGCTGCCCACGGCGTTCCGACTGACCGTGCGAGCGAGCGGATTCCGCAGCGCGGTGCGCGAGTTCGTGGCGGGCGAGCGGCCGGCGCGCGTGCGCATCGAGCTGCAGCCCGATCCCGGCGTGGCGGGCACCGTCGTCGCCGCCGGCCGACCGGTCGCCGGCGCGCGCGTCGCACTGCACCGCGCGAGCGAGCCACATGACGGTGATCCGGCGCCGGGCTTCACGTCGTTGTGCCAGTCGTACTCCGAAGCGGAGGGGACGACCGACGTCGAGGGTCGCTTCCGCATCGCGCTGGCGACCGGCGGCACTTGGTACGCAAGCGTCGCGCACGCGGAGTTTGCGCGCGCGCTTGCGGGACCGATCGATGTCGACGCTCCTGGCGCCGCCGCCGACCTGCGCATCGAGCTCGACACGGGTGGCGCGATCGAGGGATTCGCGCGCGGCGATCGACAGTCGCTCGAGCGGATGCAGATCGTCGCGAGCTCTGGCGACGGCATTCCACTCGGCGCGACGCTCGACGAGCGCGGGTACTTCCGCTTCGAGCGCTTGCGCGCCGGCACGTGGCAGCTCGCGTGGTCGCGTCCGGGGACTTCGGTGTGGGGGAGCCATCCGAGTCGCGCCGCCGCGCGCATCCGCGAGTGCAAGGTCGCGGTCGGAGCGACGACGCGCTGCGATCTCGACGTCACGCCGGCCGCCGTGCTGCGCGGGCGCATCCGCATCGGCAGCCGCCCGACCGTGGAGCTGCGCGCGACGATCGGAAGTGAGTCGAACTGGCAGGAGCAGTCGGTGCCGCTCGGCGCCGATGGTTCGTTCGAGTTCCTCGAGCTCGACGCGGGCGCCGCGCGGCTCGGGATCGCGGACATGTCGAGCTCGTTCGCGTGGAGCGACTCGATCGAGCTGCGGGGCGGCGAGAACCGCTGGGAGTGGACGCCGGAGTGCGGCAGCCTGCGCACGCGGCTCCCGCTCGAGCTCGGCGCGGTCGTGTGGACGCTCGAACTGCGGCCGGAGATCGGGGGCACGCTCCAGGTGCCGCTCAGCGGCGACGTGCAGGGCGAGGTGTGGCTGCCGTGGCTGCCCGTCGGTGAGTACAAGGTCAGCGGTTGGAGGCCGGTCGAGCTCGAGACGAAGCTGCCGAAGGTGCCGAACGTCCGCGTGCACGCCGGACTGACGGCGGGCATCGCGTGGGACTGAGTTGGTGAGGATGGGCCGCGCTCAGTCGAGCACTGCGCCCTGATTCCGGTACGCGGCCGCGAGCGACGGGCGATTCGGCTGCGCGTGCAGCCGCGCGATCTGGCCCGACCAGTCGCGGCCGCTCTTGTCGCGCGCGGTGAACTCCGCGCCGAGCGCGGCGTCGTACGCGTCGATCTGGCGCGCGAGCTCGTCGTCCGTCGGGAACTGCTCGTCGTACACGAGCGCGTCCGGCGCGAGCCGCGGCCACTGCCGCGGCGACTCGGCGGCGTGTCCCGCGACGAGCCCGAACAGAGGCCACACGCCGCGCGGCACCGCGAGCAGCTC
>SCVU01000128.1 GCA_004296785.1 Planctomycetota bacterium | reverse complement strand
GCGCGGACGCGCGACAGCCGCTCGAAGCGGAACACGAAGCGCTGCTTCAAGCGCGCACCGCCGCGCCGTACAGGCGCTCGAGCCGCGTGATCGTCTCGGCGATCGTCGCGCGGTCGGACTGGTCCTGGCGCAGGAAGCGATCGATCTCGGGCATCCGCTCGAGCGCCGCGTCGAGGCGCGGGTTCGTGCCCGCGCGGTACGCGCCGATCTCGACGAGGTCGCGCCCTTCGCGCCACGCGGCGAGGTCCTCGCGCATGCGGCGCGCGAGCTCGCGATGCCGCGCGCTCGCGACCGACGGCATCAGGCGCGAGAGGCTCGCGAGCGCGTCGATCGCCGGGTAGTGGCCGCGGTGCGCGAGGTCGCGCGACAGCATCAAGTGGCCGTCGAGCAGGCCGCGCAGCGTGTCGGCGACCGGCTCGTTCGGATCGTCGCCGTCGACGAGCACGGTCAGCAGGCCGGTGATGCTGCCGCGTTCCGAGCAGCCCATGCGCTCGACGATGCGCGGGATCGTCGCGAAGAAGCTCGGCGGGAAGCCGCGCACGGTCGGCGGCTCGCCGGCCGCGAGGCCGATCTCGCGCGCCGCGAGCGCGAAGCGCGTGACCGAGTCCATCACGAGCAGCACGTTCGCGCCCTTGTCGCGCCAGTGCTCGGCGCAGGTCAGCGCGACGAACGGCGCCATGAAGCGCTCCATCGGCGCGCGGTCGGAGGTCGCGACGACGGCGATGCTCTTCGCGCGCGACTCGGGCGACAGCACGTCCTCGAGGAAGCCGCGCACCTCGCGGCCGCGCTCGCCGATCAGCGCGACGACGATCACGTCGGCGTCGCAGCCGCGCGTGACCTGGCCGAGCAGCGTCGACTTGCCGACGCCGGAGCCGGCGAAGATGCCGATGCGCTGACCGCGGCCGACCGTCGCGAGCGCGTCGATCGCGCGCACGCCGGTCTGCAGCGGCTCGCGGATCGCGCGGCGCAACAGCGCCGGCGGCGCGTCGCTGCGCACCGGGCGCTCGACGCCCTTGTGGCCGATCGGCTGACCGTCGAGCGGGCGGCCGTAGCCGTCGAGCGCGCGGCCGAGCATCTCGTCGGCGACCGCGATCGAGAACGAGCGGCCGAGCGCGGTCACGCGCTGGCGCGGTGCGATGCCCTCGAGCTCGCCGTGCGGCATCAGCAGCGTCGTCGCGCCGCGGAAGCCGATCACTTCGGCGAGCACCGGGCCGAGGCGGCCGCGGTCGATGCGCACGATCTCGCCCATCGCGGACGGCACGCCGGACGCCTCGACGATCACGCCCGAGAGCCCGGAGACCCAGCCGCGGTAGCGCGGGCCGGCCGACTCGCGCATCAGGCGCGGCCACGCTTCCGAGCTCTGCAACAGGCCGTGCAGCTCGAGTTCCCCGCCTGCGGCGCGCGCGGTCACGCGAGCTCCTGCTCCAGGCGCGCGGCGAGGCGACCGAGCGCTTCCTCGAGGTCGTGCACGAGCAGCCCCTGCGGCGTCTCGATCTGCGCGTCGCCGCGCGGCACGCCGACGTCGGGGACGATCTCGGTGCCGGCGCGGAACTTCACGTCGGCCAGGCGCGCGGCGTCGTCGGGATTCAAGTGGACCTGGCACGGCGCGCGGCCGATGCCGCTCTGCGCGAGCACTTCGCGCACGAGCCGCTCGACGTCCTGGCGACCCGCGCGGATCTCGACGCGCGCGAGCTCGCGCGCGATCGCGATCGCGAGCTCGGCCGAGGCGGCCGACAGCCGTTCGCGCGCGCGCTCGCGGTCCGCATCGAGTCGCTGCGCGGCGGCTTCGAGCTTGCCCGCCGCCGTGCGCAGCGCTTCGTCGAGCCCTTCGCGGCGCCCTTGCTCGCGCGCACGTGCGCGCTCGGCCGCGAGGAGCCCGTCGACGTACGCAGCGCGTCCGCCGGCGACCAGTCGGACGCCGCTCGGCATCCGCGCCACGACGAGGGGCTCAGCTGACAAGCTCTTCCGCTCCGCCGCCGGCCTTGAACTCGCCCGACTCGATCATCTGGCGCACGCTGGTCAGGATCTCGTTGCGCGCCGCGGTGACCTGCACCATCGGGACGGCGCCGGCGAGCTCGCGCTCCTCGGCGACCATCTTGCGCGCGCGGCTGGACATGTTGCCGAGCACGTTCTCCTCGACCGCGCTCGTGCTGCCCTTGATCGCCATCGCGAGCGTGGTCGTGTTGATCGCGCCGAGGATCTTCTGCATCCCGCGCTTGTCGATCTTCGCGAGGTCGTCCCACGTGAACATCGACTCCTGCACTTCCTTCGCCATCTCGGCGTTGGACTCGCGCAGGCCCTCGAGCACGGTTTTCTCGAGGCCGCCCTTCGCGGTGCCGAGCATCTCGGCGATCGTGCGCACGCGGCGGCTCTGGTCGAGCTTGCCCGGCTGCTGCGCGACTTCGCGCGCGCGCACGCACAGCTCGGACGCGATCTCGCGCAGCAGTGCGAACGGCGGCGGGCTGACGACGGCCATGCCGCGCACGACCTCGAGCGCGGACGCGGGCTCGAACGAGGACAGCACGCTGCTCGACAGCGCGGGCGAACAATGCGCGAGCACGAGCGCGGTCACCGCGGTCGACTCGCGCTTCAGGACCTGCGCGATCAGCTCCGGCGGCTCGGCCTCGAGGTCGGCGAACGGGCGCTCGGCCAGGCGGCGCTCTTCCATCATCGCGAGCACGCGCTCGGCCTGTTCGCGGCCGATCGTGCGCGCGAGCATTTGCTCGAGCTGTTCGCGACCCGGCACGCGCAGCGGCTCCGGCAGCGCGGCGGCTTCCTGCAGCAGCGACCACACCGCCGCGAGCCGGTCGGGCGCGGTCGCCGTCGGCGGCAGCTTCGTCATCGCGGCGGCGACGTCGGCGACGATCTCCTCCGACAGGTGCTTCATCACGCTGGCGGCTTCGGCCTCGTCGAGCGAGAGCAGGAACAGCGCGACGCGCTCGGCGCCGCCGATCTCGAGCGTGGTGCTCGCCGCTTCGGTGCTCACTTGCGCGCCCCAGCCTTCTCGCTCGCGGGCCGCTCAGCCGCGGGCCGCGCCCAGTCGGACAGGATGCGACCGACGCGCTCGGGATCTTGCTTGACGAGTTCGGCGACCTTGACGCGCGCGGCCGGCACGAGCTCGTCGGCGGCCTTGCGGCCGTTGCCGTTCGCGCCCGCGGCCGCGCCGTTGGCGGAGCCGGTCGGCGCGTTCGGCACAGGTGCGGCATCCGCGCCTTCGGCGGTCTTGCCCTTCTTCTTGTCGGCCTTCGGCGCGCGCGGACCGCGCACGGTGCGCAGCAGCACGAACACGAACGCGATCGCGGCGACGATCTCGACGCCGCGGTCGAGCAACAGCTGCACGAGCCGGCTCGGCGGCGCCTCGGGTTCGATCGAGTCCTGCTGCGGCGCGTCCGCGCCCTCGGTGGACGTCGCGCCCGGCGCACCCGCGCCCGGCTTCGCGCCGCCGCCGCTGAACGGCAGCTTGACCGCCGAGAACGCGTCCTTGCGCGACTCGTCGTAGCCGACGGCGGCCTTGATGCTCGACTCGAGCTCCTTCTGGCGCTCGGCGAGGCTCTCGTCGAGGAACAGCGAGACCGACAAGCGCTTCAGCACCGGCGAGCGGTTGACCGTCGCGACCGTGCTCTTCGGCACGTAGTACGCGCTGCGCGATTCCTCGGTGCGCGCGACGCCCTGATCGGCGCTCGCGCCGGAGGAGTCGGCGACGGCCGCGTGGTCGAGGCCGAAGTCGTCGCTCGAGATGTTCGACGACGTGCCGGCGGGGCCGCCGACCCCACCGCTGCCGTTGGGCATCGCGCTCGCGGAGCTCTCTTCCGACACCGCGACGCGCTTCTGCGGATCGGTGCTCTCGGAGACCGACGAGGTCTGCTCGAAGCTCCAGTCGGAGCTGACCGACACGCGCGCGCGATCGGGGCCGAGGATGTCGGCGAGCAGTCGGTTCGCGCGATCGCCGAGCTCGCGATCGAAGCGCGCCTTGTGCGCGAGCCAGGCGGCCGACTGCGCGGCGTCGCCGGTCTGTGCGGCGCCGTCGTACAGGCTCGTGCCGATCTGGTCGGTGATCACGAGGTCGGCCGGATCGACGCCCAGCGCGTTGCGCACGAGGCTCGCGATCGCGAGCGTCTGTTCGGTCGAGAGCACCGCGCGGCCGCGCAGCATCAGCGTCACCGACGCACGCGTGCGGCCGGGGCGACCCCACGGGCCGTCGTCGTTCGACGAGGTGCGCACCTTCGCATCGGCGACGAAGTCGAGGCCCTCGAGCAACAGCTCGGTCTCCTCCCAGTCGCGCTTGCGCACGACCTGCGCTCGCTCGGCCTGGCTGAGGAACACGGTCGACATGCCCGACTCGGTGCTCGCGATGCCGCCGGACTTGCCGGCCAGCGCGCCCGAGCTCGCGACCGCGGCGAACGCGGCGTGGCGCTCGTTCGTGTCGACGAAGACGGAGAACGGCGCGGGCGGCTGGCTCGCCTCGAACGCGATGCCCGCGTCGGACAGCGCCTTCTGCACCTTCGCGCTGTCGGTCGCGTCGAGCCCGGAGTACAGCAATTCGAAGTGCGGTCGGCGCGCGACGTAGGCCGACGCGGCGAGCACGCCCGCGATCGCGAGCAGCACGAGCAGTGCGACGGCGCGCGAGCCGGAGCCGAGGCTCTTCAGCGCGTCGGTCGCGCCGCGCAGCGTGGTTTGGGTGTCGGCCATGGGGATCGTCGGTGGGGGCGGGGCGCGAGCGTTAGACGCTCATCCGCATGACTTCGCGGTACGCGTCGATCAGCTTGTTGCGCACTTCGAGCGCGAAGCGGAACGACAGATCGGCGGACTTGACCTGCGCGGCGAGCTCGGCGATCGACTCGACCTTGCCCGACGCGACCTGCGCGGGGAGATCGTCGACCGCGCGCACCTGCGCGGCGATGTCGGTGGCGCCGCGCGCCAGCGTCGAGGTGAACACGTCGCCGCTGGCCGCGCTCGGCGTGCCGCCGGCGAGGTCGTTGCCGGCGCCGCGGCCGCGGCCGTCGGCCGCGATGCGCGGATCGGTCGACATGCGAGACAGCTGCAGCGCCTCCTCCTGGAGTGCGCGCGCATCGCGCAGCACGTCGGCGCTCGACGAGCCGGCGTTGGCGCGCGCGGCGCGTGCCGCGGCCCAGGCCTGCTCGAGGCGTCCGCCGGGATTGGAGATTCCGTCGACCATCGCTGTCTGGATCGTTCCTCAGGCCGACCGCGAGGTCAGCGCATCATCTCCAGCGCGCGCTCCGCCGAGCGCACGTACGCGTCCTGCATCGCCATGCCCGCGTCGTACGCGCGCATCGCGGTGATCAGGTCGGCCATTTCCTTCAACGTGTTCACGTTCGGCAGCTCGACGAAGCCGTCGGCGTCCGCATCGGGGCTCGACGGGTCGCGCACGAGCTCCATCGGCGTCTTCATGTCGTCGACGATGCGCGCGGCGCGCACGCCGCTCGCGCTCTTCTTGCCGTCGGCGCCGCGCACGAGCAGCGGTTCGAACTCGACGAGCTTGCGCCGGTACGCGCCGCCCTCGGGCGTGCGCGTCGTGCGTGCGTTCGCGATGTTCTCCGCGATGACGTCCATGCGGATGCGCTCGGCCGACAGGCCGCTCGCTGCGATCCGCATCCCGCCGAAGAGTTTGTCGATGCCGGACATGTGCCTACCTGCTCGATTCGATGCTGGCCTTCAGGAGTCCGAAGCGCGCCTGCAACAGCGAGCCCCACAGTTCCGACTGCAACCGGTTCATGCGCGCGGAGGCGATCTCGAGCTCGAGGTTGACGTTGTTGCCGTCGGGTCGCCCCGGCGTCAGCTCGTCGTTCTCCGTCACGGGCTCGAGCTCCGAGAAGTCCTTGCGGCCGCGCTCGAGCTCGGAAGACACGAGGTCCTCGAAGCGCACCACCTGACGCACGTAGCCGGGCGTCTCGAAGTTCGCGATGTTGTTGCCGATCACGCGCGAGCGCATTGCGGTCGCACGCATCAGCCCGAACAGCACATCGCCGCGCATGCCGGCTTCCATGCGGCGCCTCCTAGGCGACCAGCCCCAGCCGGCGCCACAGCTTCATCTTGTTGGACAGCGTGCGCGCCGTGACGCCCAGTCGGCGCGCCGCTTCGGTCTTGTTGTTCCCGGTCGACGTCAGCGTCGCGAGGATCGCCTCGCGCTCGATGTCGTCGATGCGGCGGTTGGCGAGGCTGCTCGTGCTCGTCGCGAAGCCGAACGGATTCGTCGAGGGCGCGGCGGACGGCGAGTTCGGGTTGCCGGCCACGAGGTCGGCGCCGATCGAGTTGCCCTGCATCAGGACGACCGCGCGCTGGATCGTGTTCTCGAGCTCGCGCACGTTGCCCGGCCAGCTCCACTCCTCCAGGCGCCGGCGCGCGTCGGGCGCGAAGACCGGCTGCGGACGGCCGTTGCGCGTCGCGTACTCCTTCGCGAAGTGCTCGGCGAGCGGCAGCACGTCCTCGCGGCGCTCGCGCAGCGGCGAAAGGTGCACCGGCAGCACGTGCAGCCGGTAGTAGAGGTCCTCGCGGAAGCGGCCCGCGCGCACTTCGGCCTGCAGGTCGCGGTTCGTCGTCGCGATCACGCGCACGTCGACCTCGAGCGTCGTGTTGCCGCCGACGCGCTCGAACTCCTCTTCCTCGAGCACGCGCAGGAGCTTCGCCTGCAGGTTCGGCGAGATCTCCCCGATCTCGTCGAGCAGCAGCGTGCCGCCGTCGGCGAGCTCGAAGCGGCCCGCGCGGTTCTTGTGCGCGCCCGTGAACGCGCCGCGCTCGTGGCCGAACAGCTCGGACTCGAGCAGCGTCTCGGACAGCGCCGCGCAGTTGACGCGTACGAACGGCTGGTCGCGGCGCGGGCTGTTCTGGTGGATGAAGTGCGCGATGCGCTCCTTGCCGGTGCCGCTCTCGCCGCTGATCAGCACCGTGCCCTTCGACGACGCGATGCGCTGCGCCGAGGCCAGCGTGTCGAGCATGCCGCGGCTCTTCGCGACGATCTGGCTGCCGGCGCGCGGCGCGATCTCGGCGCGCAGGTACTCGTTCTCGAGCTCGATCTTGCGCGTGCGCTCGATGCGGCGCAGCACGAGCTCGAGCGTCTCCGGCGTGCACGGCTTCAGCAGGAAGTCGGCCGCGCCGAGCTTCATCGCCTGCACGGCGGCCTCGATCGTGCCGAACGCGGTCAGCAGCACCGCCGGCATCCCGGGGCAGGCCTGCGCCGCCTGGCGGATCACTTCGAGCCCGTCCATACCGGGCATCCGCAGGTCGGTGATCAGGAGGTCGTACGAACGCGACTTCAGTCGCTCGAGCGCCTGTGCTCCGTCGGGAACCGCGTCGGCACGGCAGCCGAGCGTCTGCGCGGCTTCCATCAGGAACTCACGGGACAGGGACTCGTCGTCGACGATCAGGACGCGTTGGATCGACATGGGTTCAGGCGGCAAGGTGGAAAGGGATGCAGAGCCGGATATCGGCACCACCCCGAGAACTCCGTGAGGGTGAAACCTGCACTTCTCCGCCGTGCAGGCGAACGATCGTGTGAACGAGCGCGAGGCCGAGGCCGGTGCCTTCGGCGCGCGTCGTGAAGAACGGCTCGAGGATCTTGTCGCGCAGCGCGTCGGGCACTCCGGGGCCCGCGTCGGCGACGGCGATCTCGAGCGAGCCGTCGCGCTCGACCAGCGAGACGCCGATCCAGCCGCCGTTCGGCTGCACGTCGATCGCGTTCGCGACGAGGTTGCGCACGGCCTGGCGCAACTTGACCCGATCGCCGGCGAAGCGCCGCGCGTCGGCGTGCGTCTCGATCGTCCAGCGCGACGGATCTCCGTACGGCTCCAGCGCCATCGCGCACGCACTGTCGACGAGCTCGCGCGCATCGATCGACTCGAGCGCGAGCCGGTCCGGCGACGCGAACACGAGCAGGTTCGTCACGATGTCGGCGCAGTCGTTCGCGCCGGCGAGGATGCGTTCGATCCAGTGGCGCTGCTTCGGCGCGAGGCTCGCGTCGCGCAAGAGCAGCGACGCGTAGCCCTTGACCGCGCTGAGCGGATTGCGGATCTCGTGCGCGACGCCGGCGGCGAGCGTGCCGAGCGCGGCCATCTTGTCGCACACGCGCAGGCGCTCGTTCTCGGCGATCTTCGCCTGCAGCTCGCGGTTCGCGCACTCGAGCTCGCGTTCGACGCGCTCGGCGCGCCGCTCGAGCTCGGCCTGCGTCGCGAGCAGGTTCGACGTGACGCTCGACAGCTCGCGCGCGAGCCGCTCGATCTCGGTCGTGCGCGCGGCGCCGCGGCCGCGCGCCGCCTTGGCGGTGCTCGCACGCGTCACTCGTGCGCCTCCTTCGGCGCGGGCGCGGAGGCGGTGCCGTTCGCGGGAGCGCTCTGGGGGGCGCTCGGCGCAGCCGCGGGCGCGGACAGGCTCGCGCGCCAGCGCAGGTACTCGGCGTCGGTGCGCGCGAGCTTGCCCTCCAGCGCCTTGGGCGCGAGCTGCGCGGCCTTGTCGTAGCACGCGAGCGCCTGCGCCTCGCGGCCGAGCGCTTCGAGCGCCTTGCCGCGCCAGTACTCGCGCGGCCCGCTCGCGTCGATGCGCTCGAGCACGTCGAGCGCGCGCTCGTGCTGGCCGGCGCGGATGCACGCGATCGCCTGGCGCAGCGGATCCGCGCTGTAGCCGGGTGCGGGGCGTTCGATGTGCGGCGCCGCGTGCGGTGCCGCCGTGGTCTGCTGCTTGGTCGTTTGGTGCTGCGGGATCGACGCATCGCGCGTGCTCGTGCCGCCGTCGCGCGCGCGCGCCGGCTCGTCGCGCTGCGAGCGCGCGACGCCTTGCTTGGCGCCGCCGCGCGCGGACGCGGCGTCGAAGCGCCGCTGCAGCGCATCGACCTCGGCGCGCAGCGCCTCCGCGCGCGCGTCGCGGCCGCCGGAGTCGAGGATCGGCGCTTCGGTCGCATCGAGCAGGCGCAGCGCCGACTCGCGACTTCCCTGGCGCAGACCCGCCGCGAGCTCTTCGACCTCGGCGATCGCCTGCTGCTTGCTCGCCGGATCGTCGCGGCGGCCGGCCGCGAGTCCGACGCGCAGCGGTTGCAGCAGCGTCGGCCCGAGGAACAGCACGGCGAGCCCGGTCGCGATTCCGCCCGTCCAGCGCATCATGGCTAGTACCGCCCTTCGTAAGCGTCGGCGGCGCGCGCGAACTGCTGCGCCACTTCGAGGATCTGCGCGGCGCACAGGTCGCAGCGCGTGCGCTCGGCGTCGTCGCGCGACAGCGCGCGCGTCTCGCGCAGCCATTCCAGCGCGGCGTCGAGGCCGTCGGCGCGCGCGAGCAGCCGCGCGCGCAGCAGGCGCGTGCGCAGCAGTTCCGCGCGCGGCATGCGCCCGCCGTCGGCGAGCAGCTCGCCGAGGCTCGCGAGCGCATCGCGCGGATCGGCGGTCTCCGCTTCGAGCTCGAGACGCGCGAGGCGCACGTCGTTCGGCTCGCTGCGGCCGTTGCTCGTGTCGGCCGCCAGGCCGAGGCGCCGGCGCGCGGCGTCGCGGTACACGCGCAGCGCGGAAGTCTCGTCGGCCGGCGCGACGGCCGAGCACGCGAGCAGCGCGCCGAGCTCGTCGGAGTCGACGAGCGCCAGACGCGCCGCCTGTTCGATCGCGTTCACGCGCTGCGCTCCGGACAACGGCGCGGCGACGGCCATCCACGCCTTGCCGGCCTCGCCGTAGCGGCGGTCGCCCTCGAGCGCGCGCGCGAGCGCGCGCAGCGCGTCGTGCTGTTCCGCGGGCGGCAGGAGCTCGATGCGCACGCGCTCGAGCTGTGCGAGCGCCTCGGCGCCGCGATCCAGCCCGGACAGCGCCATGCCGGTCAGCAGCGCGCGCTGCTCCTGCACCTCCTGCGTCGCCGCGGGGTATGCCGATTCGAGCGACTTCGCGATCAGCAGCGCGCGCTCGAAGTTCTCGAGCCGCACGTAGCAGCGGATCAGCTCTTCACGCGCGTAGACCTGCGTCTCCGGATTCGATTCCTCGAGCATCGACAGCGCGCGGAAGTGTTCGCTCGCGTCCTGCCAGCGGCCGAGCTCCTCGCACAGCGCACCGGCGCGGCGGCGGCCGGCCGCCTGCGTGCGCGGCGAGTGGCCGGTCTGCGCGAGGATCTGCGCGTGCTGCAGCGCGCCGGTCGTGTTGCCGCGCGCGGTCTCGATCTCGACCATCGCGATGCGCGCGTCGTCCGCCTCCGGCGCATCCGGGAAGCGCGACAGCGCGCGCGAGTACGCGGCGAGCGCCGCGAGCTCGAGCTCGTCGCGGTCGCGCGCCGGCTCGAACGTGCGCAGCGAATCGTCGCGCAGCTCGAAGGCCAGTCCGACCGAGCCGAAGGCCCACTCGAGCGCCGAGCGCACCGGGCGCCGGTCGATCTCGAGCGCGAGCGTTCGCGCGTCAGCGTCCGGCGCGTCGTCGATCCAGCGCACGCCCAGGCGTTGCGCGGCCTCGCGCGCGAATTCGCGGACCGTCAGGCCGCGCGCGGATGCGCTCAGCACCTGCACGCCGTCGACGTCGTCGACGCGCACGCGATCGGCGTGCGAGCTCGCGGGGGCGATGGACAGCAGACCGGCGAGAGCGAGCGCGATCATCGTGCGGCCTCCGCCGGCGCGGCGTCGGGTTCAGGGACCTGTGCGGGCAGTGCGGCGCCTTCGCCGTGCAGCGCGCGCGCGAGCAGGTACGTCGCGCGCGCTTCGACCGCGCCGCGCGTCGCACCGGTCAGCGCGTCGCAGCGCGCGAGCAGCGCGTAGACCTGGCGGCGCGCCTCGGCGTGCAGGCGCCGCTCGAGCAGCGCCTCGATCGCGGCGAACTCGCGCTCGCGGCGCGGATCCGGGTCGTAGTCGGGCAGCGCGGGCGCGCGCTCGACTTCCGGGCGCTCGGGCACGGCGACGGGTGCGACCGGCGCGTGCACCACCGGCTGCGGTGCGGCGACGGCCGGCGGCTCCGCGCGGCGCGCGAGCTCGAGGACGCTCGCCGAGAGTTCGGTCATCCGCTGCTCCGCGTGCGACGAGTTGCGCAGCGCGATCCAGACCAGGCTGATGTTCAACAGCACGACGACGGCGATCACACCGACTGCGATCGTCCACGCGCGGCGCGAGAACAGCGGCGCTTGCGACGCCGGCAGCGCGGCCGCGAGCGGCGCAGCGTGCTCGGGCGCACTCGGCGCCGCCGCGGGCGCGGGCGCGGGCGTGCTCGTGTTCGTGTTCGTGTTCGTGTTTGCCGGCACGGCGTTCGGCTGTGCCGTCGCGCTCGCGGCGCGCTGGTCGTCGAACGCTTCGATCAGCGCGTCGGTGTCGATCGGCGTGCGCGGCGTCGCGCTCGCCGCGGCCACGACCTCGTCGAACGCGAACAAGTCGTCGCTGTCGGCGAGGCCCTGGCGGCCGTCGGATGCAGGTGCGGGTGTGGATTGGGTCACGGGTCAGGCGCTCCAGAGCGCCGCCTGGCGCAGTCGTTCCGAGCTTCCGCCCGCGAGCAGGCGACCGATCGCCACGGCCAGCGCGGGGGAGAGGTTCAGCGCGTCGCCGGCGCGGCCCTGACGGGCCATCTGCAGCGCGCGGCGCGCGTGTGCGGGTGCGAGCCAGTCGCGTTCGCTCAGCGCGGCGTACGCGTCCTCGGCGAAGCTCGTCTCGGCGAGCTCGAAGCGCAGCTCGACCAGCGTTCCGTTCGCCGTGCTGCGGCACGCGAAGTCGTCGCACAGCGCGGCGCAGCGCGCGAGTCCGCCGCTCGTCGCGTGCGCCGGCAGCGCGCCCTCGGACGAGAGGACCGCGGCGGCGTCGAAGCCGCGGCCGTGGTCGAGTACCGACAGCTCGAGCGCGCTGCGCTCCAGGCGCGCGCGCACGAGGATCACGCCTTCGGCGCCGCAGTCGGCGTGGCGCGACGCGTTGTCGAGCAGCTCGTGCGCGGCGCCGCCGAGGCGCGCGCGCGCGGCGGTGTCGACGCCTTGCACGAGCGCCCAGGCGACGAGCTCGCGCACTCCGCGTTCGATCGACGCCGCATCGGGCGCGACGTTGAGCGAGAACTGCGCGTGGCCGCGCGCGGTGGTCGGCGCGGCCGAGCGCTCGAGCACGGCGCACAGTTCTTCCGCGCTGCACGGGCGCTCGACGAGATCGCGCACGCCGGCGCGCATCGCGCGCACGCACAGCGCGGCGTCGATGCGGCTCGTGCTCATCACGACCGGCAGCCGGCGCGCGAGCGATTCCGCGAGCGCGATGCCGTCGCCGTCGCACAGTTCGAGCGGCACCAGCGCGACGTCCGCGTGCTTGGTGTCGGCCGCCCAGTTCGCGCGCGCGACGCGCAGCGCGCGGTGGCCGCGCGCGCCGAGCGCGGCGGAGGTCGAGAGCGCGGCGCGCGGATCGGGTTCGATCACGAGCACGCGCAGCGGGCGCGGCGCGGCGCAGCGCTGCGGCGGGCGATTCGGCGGCTGGTTCATCGACGCGGCCTCCCGTTGGCTTCGACGCGCAGCTCGAGCTGTGCGCGCGTGCCGCCGCCCTGCAGGCGCGACAGCTCGACGCGGCCGTCGAGCGCGTGCGCTTCGCGCCAGGCCAGCGCGAGCCCGATCCCGGCGTGGCCGGCGCGCGCAACGGCGAACGGCTCGGGCGCGCGCTCGAGCGCGATGCCGTGGCCGGGCGCGCGATCGAGCACGCTGAAACACACGCGCGCGCCGCGGCGCGCGGCCGACAGCAGCACGAATTCGGAGCCGGCTTCGAACGCGTTGTGCAGCAGCCGCGACAGCGCGCGCGCGGCCAGCGCACCGTCGGTGCACAGCGGCAGGTCGAGGCCGTCCTGGACGATCAACAGGCGCGTGCGCCACGCCTTCGGCAGCGAGAGGCGCGCGGCGAGCGCGATCTCGCGCGCGGAGCACTGCACGCGCCGCAGCCGCGGCGCGCGCTCGTAGGCGATCAGGTCGTCGAGCTCGCGTGCGAGCCGGCGCGCCTCGGCGAGCGCATCGGCGCCGCCTTCGGTCGCGCGCGGCGCGGTGTGGTGCCGCGCGTGCTCGCTGCCGCGCGCGAAGGCGCGCAGCGCGACGCGGAGTTCGGCGAGCGCCGGCGCGTGGAGACTGCGGCGCGACTTCGACTTGAGTTCTGGAGCAGGCATGGGGAGCGGGAACACCTCGCGGCCGGCTGCTCGAGGGGACGAGCAAGCGCGTTGCCAAGGCCGCCTTTCGGCACGAAGCGGGAAAGTCTTTACGGGTCGCGCGTCGCGAAGCGGCGTTCGTTTCCGCCCCGCCGGCAACGACTGCCCGCTCAGGCGATCTCGTAGCGGCGCAGCTTCGAGTACAGCGTCGTGCGGTCGACGCCGAGCACGCGCGCGGCGCGGCTGCGATTGCCGGACGTGCGTCCGAGCACGTGGCGGATCAGCGCGCGCTCCATCGCCTCGAGCGACAGATCCGACTCCGCCAGCGCGTCGAGCCGGCTCTGCGGTGCCGCGGCCTCGACCTCGGAAACCGCCGGATTCCCGGGCGATTGCGCGAGTTCGGCGTCGGGGCCGAGCAGCACGAGCCGCTCGATCGCGTTCTGCAGCTCGCGCACGTTGCCGGGCCACGGCGCCTGGCGCAGTCGCTCGATGTCCGCCGGCGCGAGCGCGGGCGCGGCGAGGCCGGCCTCCGTGCACGCGCGCAGGCAGAAGTGCTCGATCAGCGGCTCGATGTCCTCGCGCCGCTCGCGCAGCGCCGGCACGCGGATCCGCATCACGTTGAGCCGGTAGTAGAGGTCGGCGCGGAACGCGCCCCGCGCGACCTCCGCCTCGAGATCGCGATTCGTGCACGCGATCACGCGCGCGCGCAGCGGCAGGTCCGCATGTCCGCCGAGCCGGCGGAACTCGCGCTCCTGCAGCACGCGCAGCAGGCGCGCCTGCAGCGAAAGCGGCAGTTCGCCGATCTCGTCGAGCAGCAGCGTGCCGTCGCCGGCGGCCTCGAGCAGGCCCGCGCGACCCTTCGGGCACGCGCCGGTGAACGCGCCGGCCTCGTGGCCGAACAGCTCGCCCTCGAGCAGCCCCTCCGGCAGCGCCGCGCAGTTCAGCGCGACGAACGGCCGCTCGGGCGCCGAGGCGCGGTGGATCGCGCGTGCGACGACTTCCTTGCCGACGCCGGATTCGCCGTCGATCAGGACCGTGATCCGCGCGGCTGCCGCGACGCGCTCGACCTGCCGCATGACCACGGCCATCGCGCGCGAGCGGAACACCGGCGCAGTGCCCGATGCGGGAGCGGGAGCCAGCGCGGGGGATCGCACGGCGCGCCTATCGGCAGGAATGCGAAGAACCTTCCGGCCCGGGAAGGCGATTCCGCTCCGCGCCGGCGCGCCGCCATTAACAACGCCAAGCGCGTTCGGCCGCCGCGGACGTCTGCGAAAAGCCGCGGGCACCGGCTCATGCGCGGCGTGCGCGCTCCGAGAACCCTCGCGTGTCCGGCGGGCTCGTCCCGCAAGACACCAGCGATAACCCCCTAGTCAACCGTTTCGAGGAGCCAAAACGTGGGCCTCAGAGTCAACACCAACATCGTCTCCATGACGGCGCAGCGCAACCTGGGCGTCGTCACCGATCGCCTGCAGGGCAACTATGCCCGGCTGTCGTCGGGCATGCGCATCGCCACCGCTTCGGACGACGCCGCCGGCCTCGGGATCTCCGAGCGCATGCGTGCACAGATCCGTTCCCTCGGCCAAGCGGGGCGCAACGCGCAGGACGGCATCAGCCTCGCGCAGTCCGCGGAAGGTTCGCTCAACGAGACCAGCAACACGCTGGTGCGGATGCGCGAGCTCGCGATCCAGGCCTCCAACGGAACGCTCAGTGACGCCGACCGCGCCACGATCGACTCCGAGTTCCAGGCGCTGAAGAACGAGATCGACCGCATCGCGAGCGAGACCGAGTTCAACGGCATCCCGCTGCTCGACGGCTCGTCGACGCAGGTCGACATCCAGGTCGGTCTCGACTCGGGCGAGACGATCACGATCGAGCTGCAGGACGTGACGACGACGACGCTCGGCATCTCGTCGATCTCCGTGACGACCGCGACGAACGCGTCGGGCTCGCTCGCTCTGCTCGACGACGCGATCACGAGCTTGAACGAGACGCGCGGCGACCTCGGCGCGGCTCAGAACCGCATCCTGAGCGCGTACCGCAGCATCAACAACACGCGCGAGAACCTCTCGGCCGCCGAGAGCCGCATCCGCGACGTCGACGTCGCGCAGGAGACCGCGGACCTCTCGCGCAACACCATCATGCAACAGGCTGCCGTGGCGATCCTGAGCCAGGCGAACACGCAGCCCCAGCTCGCCCTGTCACTGCTGTCAGGGCAGTAGAGAACGGCCGCTAGGGCCGATCGCTGAGGGGGGGAGCTCCGGAAACGGGGTTCCCCCCTATGCGGCGAACGAACGAGCCCGGCGACCGCGCAGCGCACATCGAGATCGAGACACCGTGACCCACCGAACACTCCGACTCCGGACCGCCTCCGTGCGCACGTCCCGATCCGCTCGCCACGCGAGCCGCTCGGCCCGGGCGCCGCGCGCATTTCCGAGCCGGAACCAGCACGCGCGCGCGGACTCCGCGCGAGCGACGCTCGCTCACTGACAACTCATGACCACTCCGCGCGACGCGCGAGCCGATGGGGCTCGCGCGACGCGCGGTGAGAGAGCGCGCGGCCCACGGGTCGCGCGCTCATGGAATCAATCGCAACACGCGCCGTCCGCCGCGCGTCGGGGAACGAGGTCCGGGATCGGACCGCCGGAGAGCTCGGTCGCTCTTCGCCCCGACGCAGGCAGGCAGAGAGAGAGGCGGCGCGCGGCTCGCGGAACTCCACGTGCAATCGGGCTCGGAGCTTGCCCTCCGAGCGCGAGAGGAGTCCCCGCGGGCGCTGGGCCCGTCGCGCGGATCAACCGATCCGTCCGGGCCCGAACAATCGACTCAATCACCCAATTCACGGGAGTAGTTCAATGGGACTTCGCGTCAACACCAACATCTTTTCCATGACGGCGCAGCGCAACCTCGGGGTTGCGACCGACCGGCTGCAAGGCAACTACGCCAAGCTGTCGTCGGGCATGCGCATCGCGACGGCGGCGGACGATGCCGCGGGCCTCGGCGTCTCGGAGCGCATGCGCTCTCAGATCCGTTCCTACGGTGCGAACCTGCGCAACACGCAGGACGCGGTTTCTCTCGCTCAGACCGCCGAAGGCGCTCTGAACGAGGTCAGCGGCAACCTGGCGCGCATGCGCGAACTGGCGATCCAAGCCAGCAACGGCACGCTCTCCGACACGGACCGCGCGATCATCGACACCGAGTTCCAAGCTCTGGTGAGCGAGATCGACCGCATCTCGGGCGAGACCGAGTTCAACGGCATCGCGCTGCTCGACGGCTCGTCGACGAGCGTCGACATGCAAGTCGGCCTCGACTCGGGCGACACCATCTCGGTGGACCTGCAAGACGTCTCGACGTCGACGCTCGGTCTGACCTCGACGAACGTTTCGACCTCGAGCGGCGCGACCGCGGCGCTCGCGGACATCGACGCGGCGATCGACGACATCAACACGACCCGCGGTGATCTGGGCGCGGTCCAGAACCGCCTGATGAGCGCCTTCCGCAGCATCACGAACACGCGCGAGAACCTCTCGGCCGCCGAGAGCCGGATTCGCGACGTGGACGTGGCGCAGGAAACGGCGGACCTTTCGCGCAACACCATCATGCAACAGGCCGCGGTCGCGGTGCTG